>DATKSN010000121.1:0-6853 GCA_035531595.1 Pirellulales bacterium
CGGGAGCCCGAATGGCGACGCAACTCGATCCCTGGTTGGCGCGGCAGTTCTCGGCGAACACGCCTTACGATCAGATCGCCCGCAAACTGCTTCTCGTCTCGGCGCCGCCCGCGCGCGGCGTGGTTCCACAGGCGCCGCCGCCGCCGGCCGACCCCGACGCGGCCGCCGCCGTGTTTCAACAGGCCGTGGGCGCGATGCCCGAAAACCTGGCCAGCGCCTACGTGCGGGTGTTTCTCGGCGTGCGCTTGAATTGCGCCCAATGCCACGACCATCCCTTTACCGACTGGAAGCGGGGAGATTTCTGGGGCGTCGCGGCGTTCTTCGCGACCGATCCCTCGAAGGCCGCCGATGCGCAAGCGGCGCCGACGATCACGCCCGACGCCGGCGGCGATGGTCTGACCTATACGGCCAAGCTGCTCTGGTCCGACAAGCCCATCGAGAACATTCCGGCCGGGACGTCGCCGCGGGAGTTGCTGGCCGATTGGATGACCTCGCCGGAGAATCCGAACTTTGCCGCCACGGCCGTCAACCGCGCGTGGCAGTACCTGTGCGGCCGTGGACTGGCCGGCTCGGTGGACGACCTCGACCGCGTCAGCGAGCCTGAGCGGCGCGTGTTGGACGACCTGGCCGGGCGGTTCGTCGGTTCGGGCTTCGACGTCCGCTGGCTGGTGACGGGGATTTGCAAGAGCCGCGCGTACCAGCAGTCGTTTTCGCCCGAATCCGACGGCGACGCCGCCGGCTTCACGCATCGTCCGCTCAAGACACTGCTCCCGGAGCAGGTGTTCGATTCGCTCGAACAGGCCCTCGGTTTGCCGCTGGCCAAGGCCGACAACGGCCCGCGCTTCAACGGCGAACGCGACCAATTCGTGGCGCGAATGGACGAATCGGCGACCGACACGCCGTCGGACTACCGAGGAGGCATTCCCCAGGCATTGATGTTGATGAACGGCAAGCTGACGTCCGACGCCACCAGCCTCGATTCGAGCCGCACGCTGCGCGCGGTCGTCGAGGCGCCGTTCCTCAAGTTCGAGGAGAAAATCGAAACGCTGTACCTCGCCGCCCTGACGCGCAAGCCGACGGCCGCCGAGTTGGAATACCTGCTCGAGCACGTCCGGCGGCAGCCGAGCGAGCAAGAGCGGAAACAAGCCTTCGCTGAAATCCTGTGGGGCCTTTTGAACAGCCCTGAATTCGTGCTCAGCCGCTGATCGCCAATGCGTAACGCGGCCAGGAACAATGGGAAATGGCTGTAGCGGAATTCGCAAGAATTCTGGCGTAACTCGCGTCCACGGGCTGACTTCTTGCGAAGCCAGCTACGGGACCATGAATAATCCGGGCTAGCGTTCAATCACCGCTCCACCGGGCAAGCCCGGCGGTGGCGGAAAGAATGCGAGTATAGCGATTCAATTGCTTTAATCGAGGAGTCGAAAAATGTCCACACGTCACACGCCGATCTGGTATCCCGTCCGCGATCCGCGGGCCGACGCCGCCCCGGAGCGGTTCGGCGCGCCTTTCTCGCGGCGTGAGCTCCTGGGGCTTGGTCTGGCCGGCGCGTTGGGGGTTTCGTTCAGCGGCTGGTTGCCGCGCCTGGCGGCGGCGGCCAAGGAACAGGAGGCCGGCGCGGCGGCGGGCCGGCGCGGCAAGTCGTGCATTCTGCTCTGGATGAACGGCGGTCCCAGCCAGACCGATACGTTCGATCTCAAGCCGCGGCACGCCAACGGCGGGCCCTACAAGGAGATCGCCACGGCGGCGGCGGGCGTGCGTATCAGCGAGCACTTGCCGAGCGTGGCGAAGCAAATGAAGGATCTGGCGATCATCCGCAGCCTGTCGACGAAGGAAGGCGAACACGGCCTGGCGACGCAACTCATGCTGACGGGCTATGCTTCGCGGCAGGCGGCGATCCGCTACCCGTCGCTCGGCTCGCTGCTGGCCAAGGAATTGGGAAGCGACGAAACCGACTTGCCGAATTTCATCAGCCTTTCGCCGTTCCGCATGGCCGACGCCGGGTTCTTGGGCCCGAACTATTCGCCGTTGACGGTTTCCGGCGCCAGCGACGACCCGAACACGCGGGCCAATCTGGCCTTGGAGGATCTCGCCCCGCCGCACGGCCGCGACGAGAAGGCGATGAAGAGCCAGTTCGACATCCTGCGGTTCATGGAGCGCCAGTTCGACGAGGCCCAATCGGCCGAGGCGGTGAAGGCGCACCGCGCCAGCTATGCCAAGGCGATGCGGATGGTCGAAACCCAGGCCCGCAAGGCGTTCCAACTCGACGAAGAGCCGGCCGCGCTGCGCGACGCTTACGGACGCAACCGTTTCGGACAGGGCTGCCTGCTGGCGCGCCGACTGGTCGAACGCGGCGTCGCGTTCGTCGAAGTGACGCTGGCGAGCGCGCCGGGAAACGTGGCCGGCTGGGACACGCACGCCAACAATTTCGAGCAGGTCAAGGCGCTGTCGCAGGTGCTCGATCCGGGCTGGGCGACGCTGATGAACGACCTGCGCGATCGCGAGCTGTTGGAGTCGACGCTGGTGATCTGGATGGGCGAGTTTGGCCGCACGCCCAAGATCAACCCGAACGGCGGTCGCGACCACTTCCCGGCGGCCTGGAGCGTGGTGCTGGGCGGAGCTCGGATCAAGGGCGGACAGGCGCTGGGCGGCAGCGGACCAGGTGGCGAAGCCGTGGCCGAACGGCCGGTGGGAATCGCCGAGTTGTACGCGACGATCTGCGCCGCGCTGGGCGTCGATCATAAAAAGGAGAACATTTCGCCCGAGGGCCGGCCGATTCCGTTGGTCGACCGGGGTGGAGAGCCGATCAAGGAACTCGTGGTTCTGTAGGGAACGCCCTCCGTGTATTCAACCTACATCATTCTGTTTGGTCTGCTGGCCGCCGACGACGCCGCCGTGGTTTCGACGACCGGCGCCGCTTCCGCCAAGAGGGCGCCGGCCGACGTGGCGCCGGGCGCGCCGAAACGGCCGGCCGACCAGTGCGAGGCGTCGGATCGGCGCGACGTGCTGCTGTTGCTCGACGGCGGCCCACTGCACCTGCGATTGCACCTGGCGTTGGGCGGAGTCTCGCTGGCCGAGGCGCGGCGGCAATACGTCGGCCGGCTGGTCGAAGCGCTCGACGTGAATCGCGACGGCAAGCTCAGCCGCGAAGAGGCCGCGCGCAGCCCGCTGTTGCGCGCGAAAAACCGCCCCGGCGCCACGCAGTTCCTGGAAGGGCTGCGCGGCAAGGCGTGGCTCTCACGGCGCGACGTGGAGCGAACCGTCGATCGTCTCGGCGGCGAACCGGTGGCGTACCGCCAGGACTTGAGCTCGTCGCGAAACGACTTGGAGGTCTTCAAGCTTCTCGACAGCGACGGTTCCGGCCTGTTGGAGCGCAAGGAGTTGGAGGCTTCGTCCGATCTGGTGTTGTCGAAGGACGATGACGGGGACGAGTGCGTGAGCTTCCAGGAGTTTTTCCCACCCCCGCCGGACCCCGACCCGATGGCCGTGCCGCTCGGCGCCGCGCGGCCAACGCCGATGGCGACGGTGGCCGACCTCGTCCGCGATGCCCAGGAGCCGTTGCTTGCCCGCCGATTGCTGGTGAAGTACGACCGCGACCGCGACTTGCAACTTACGGCGGCGGAGCTCCACTGGCCCGCCGCGCGCATCGCGGCCCTCGACGCCGACGGCAACGAGCGGCTCGACGCCGAGGAGTTGGCGCATCTGGGCCAGGCCGGGCCGGACATCGGCTTGACCGTGGATCTCCAGTCGAACCCAGCGCGGGGCGGAGTGATCGGCGTCGATGGCACGAGCGGCAAGCGGCTCGACGACGCCGACCGATCCGATTACGCCAAGGTCGCCTTCTCGGGCGCCGTGGTGACCTTTTCGCACCGCAATCTCGATCCGATCGCGTCGGCGGTCGAGACGGCGATGCGGCAGTTCAACCAGCTCGACGCCGACGCCAACGGGTATCTTGATCGTGACGAAACGGCCGAGCGGATTCGCTTCGAGCGCGAGCTGTTCGAGCTGATTGACGCCGACGGCGACGGCAAGCTCTTCGGCGACGAAATGAAGCAGTATGTGCAGGCCCGTGGCGAGCCGGCCGCCACCACTTGCCGGGTCCATGTGTACGACACGGGCTATGGCTTCTTCATGGCGCTCGACGCCAACGCCGACGGCCGACTCTCAGTACGTGAGTTGCGTCGGGCGCCGGCGGCGCTGGCGCGGCTCGAACGCGACGGCAAGCCCGGCATCGCCGGCAGCGAGCCGGTGCGGCACTTCCACATGGAGTTCGTCCGCGGCAGCTATCAGTTGTTCGGCCCCAGCGAGCAGTGGGTCGCCCAGACGCCGGCCTTCCAGCAACGCCGGCCGACGGGGCCGATCTGGTTCCAGCGCATGGACCGCAACAACGACGGCGATCTGACCTGGAACGAGTTCCTTGGCCCGCGCGAAGTGTTTCACGAGCTCGACGCCGACGCCGACAGCCTGCTCGATCCAGCGGAGGCGGGCAAGGCGGGAAGCGGAGAGGGGGAGACGCGGTGAGGAGGATTGGTGGCTGGGGCAGAGCGTCAGCGATGCCCCGGTCGGCAATCGCACGATACATTGGTGGCTGGGGCAGAGCGTCAGCGATGCCCCGGTTCAATAAGCCAACTTCGGAGTCCGTCATGCACTATCGACAACGCCCACATCGCCGCCGCCAGTACAACGACCCCGGCCACGTTCATGAACTCACCTTCTCGTGCTACAACCGTTTTAAGTTCCTCGCCGCCGAACGGACTTGCCAGTGGCTCGCGGATGAGCTGGAACGGGCGCGAGCCGAACTCGAATTTCATTTGTGGGCCTATGTCTTCATGCCGGAGCATGTGCATTTGATTGTCTATCCGCTGCGGCCCAAGTATGAGATCGCGCGCATCCTCAAGGCAATCAAAGAGCCGATGGGGCGTCGCGCCGTAGGCTATCTGCGCTCTCATGCTCCCCAATGGATACCGCGGATAACGCGGCGGCGCGGGCAACGATGGGAATCCCACTTCTGGCAGCCGGTTGTAGCGTGGGCTTCAGCCCGCGTTCGGGGTGCGGCGCGGGCAGCGATGGGAATCCCACTTCTGGCAGTCCGGCGGCGGATTCGACAGCAACACCGCCGAGCCGGCGGTGCTGTGGCAGATGATCGAATACATCCACCTGAACCCGGTTCGCCGCGGCTTGGTCGAGCGCGCCCGGGATTGGAAATGGTCGAGCGCCGCATGGTTCGAAGGGTGTGGAACCAATGGATTGGCGCCGGACGGCATACCGCCGGAATGGGTGTACAATACAACGCACGCCGCCTTTGGATAGATTGGATGAACTGGAACTTGATAGAATGAAACCGGGGCATCGCTGACGCTCTGCCCCAGCCACCAACCGAACCCGACAAATGACCATTCACCACTCACCCCCGGGCAACGGCGCCGACGACATGGCGGTGATTGCGCGGCTGCGGGAAGCGCGCGACCGCGTGAAACAGGAAATGGGGAAAGTGGTGGTCGGCCAGAACGAGATAATCGATTCGCTCTTGATCGGGCTGCTGTGCCGGGGGCATGTGCTGCTGCACGGCGTGCCGGGTCTCGGCAAGACGCTGATGGCGCGCACGCTGGCGCGCACGCTGGAGATGGAATTCCGGCGGGTGCAATTCACGCCCGACTTGATGCCGGCCGACATCACCGGCACCGACGTGATGGAAGAGGACCAGGCGACGGGCAAGTACCGGGTGTCGTTCGTGCCCGGCCCGGTGTTCACCAACTTCCTCTTGGCCGACGAAATCAACCGCACGCCACCCAAGACGCAGGCCGCCCTGCTGCAAGCCATGCAGGAAAGCGAGGTCTCGGTCGGCCGCGAAACGTACCGCCTCAAGCCGCCTTTCTTCGTCGTGGCGACGCAGAACCCGATTGAAATGGAAGGCACCTACCCGCTGCCGGAGGCCCAGCTCGATCGTTTCATGTTCAATCTGAGGGTCCGCTACCCGACGGTCGACGAGGAGGTGCGGATCATCAAGGGAACCACCAGCACCCTGGCGGCGCAGGCCGAGAAGGTGCTCGCGGCCGAGGAAGTGCTGCGTTTGCAGGAGTTGGTTCGCGGCGTGCCGATCGCCGACGCGGTGGTGCGCTACACGGCGCGGCTGGTCGCGGCCACACGTCCAGACGGCGTACAGACGATCGGCAAGTCGCTGGAAGCGATCCACAAGTACCTGGCCTACGGCGCCAGTCCGCGTGCTTCGCAGTACATGGTGCTGGGGGCCAAGGGTCGGGCGATCCTGTCGGGCAAGTACCACGTCGACTTCGCCGACATCCAGGCCATGGCCGCGCCCGTGTTGCGGCACCGCTTGGTGCTGAACTTCCATGCCCGCGCCGACAACCTCGACGCCGATGCCCTCGTCGAGCGGCTGCTCAAGACGGTTTCGCTGGAGGAACAACCGTGAAGACGAAGAATGTAGCGGAATTCGTGAGAATTCCGAAGAAGGGCAACGTCTACATCGAAAGCGGCCGCATTCGCACCCTCCGTGTCGCCTCGCAGGCCACCGAAGGCGGCCTGCGAGGCGACCACGCGGAGCGTGGGAACGAGAGAACGACCATCCAGGACAAACAGGGGGCTAACGCCCCCCGCTCGCCTAAACCGGATTATTCATGGTCCGGGGAGGAACTCGCGCACTGTGCTGTAGCAGAATTCGCAAGAATTCTGGCGTAACTCGTGTCCACGGCCTGACTTCTTGCGAAGCCAGCTACGGGACCATGAATAATCCGGGCTAACCAATGACCCATGACCAACTCGTCGACCCCGCTTTTTTCTCCCGGCTCGAAAACCTCGAGTTGCGGGCCCGCGGCATCGTCGAAGGCTTCATGCA
>DATKSN010000122.1:0-30253 GCA_035531595.1 Pirellulales bacterium
AGAAATGCGCGGCGGACGCAGCGCGCAACGCAATGGTACACACCAACATCGGACTCATCGACGATCTCTTTTCGGGCGTAGGCGGGCATGGGATGGACTCTTTGAACTGGTGGCCAGTAACGAGACGTATGAGCAGTATACTGCGGTTCGGCACCCCGTCAAGCACCTCGCCACGATTTTTCTGGGTGTCTTTGTCTGTCTTTGATTGCGACCGACCTCCCCCGCCTTCGCTGGCTGCACGCCCGCCAGACTTCACCAAATCCTCCTTTCCCAAGTTTCTCGACCAATTCGTAGGACGACGTAGGGTCTGGGCGGTAGCCTTCCTTGAGGTCAGGGTGGGCGTCATCTCCGCCATTTTGGGACACGAAACACGCACGCCCAGCAAGAAGTGGGTTGAGCCTTGCCTGAATTGCGTCAAGAACTTCTCGTGGACAATCAGGCCAGATGTTTTGCAGGGAGGGGGCGGCGTCTGGGTTGTCCTCGTAGTGTTCCATCCAGGTATCAAGCATGTCCTCGATGTCGTACATCGTTGACGAGGCGGAAGACGCAAAAAGCCCAGTGATCGACCTCGCCTGCCGCCACTCGGACTCGTCTGTAGTTCGCACGAGGTCGGTGGGGACCAGCTTGCCGGTGGCCGCCAGTTGCTTGATTTGCTCGGGCGTGAACGGCCCTTGCTCTTGATCGCCCCGACGGATGAAGAACTGCTGCGACATAATTTGTTTTCTGTGGCCTCCGGGCGTCACCAGATCTTGCATTTGGGGAGGGCCTTCTGCAATCGCTCACGCCCTTTTGGAGTTATTTTCGTATCACCAATCCAGAGAGTCATAAGATTCTGTTGTTTGCTGAGAGATCCGACACAGGCACCCGTTACTTTGGTGCCCCATACTGACAAGGACAATAGCTTCAAGTGCTGCATCTGTTGAACTGTTCGATCCGTGATTTGTGTTCCTGCAAGCAGGAGGCTTGTCAGATGTGTCAAGTCATTCAGAATCTGCATTTCATCGTCACCGACAGCGGTGGAGGCGAGATTTAGATAACGGAGTTGCTTCAATGGTGCAAGTTGCTTCACACCGGTGCCTGTTATCTTTGTCCCCTCAAGGTCTAAACCCGTAAGAGTTATGAGCTTCGACAGATGCTTGATCCCTTTGTCGGATACCAAAGTGCCGGTCAGGTCAAGGACTTGAATGTTCGGCAGACTGCTGATGCTTTTCAGGGTCTCGTCGGAGATCCTCGTGTTGGCGGCATGGAGAGATTGGAGGCTCGTCAAACCGCCCAGGAGACGCCCGCCGTTATCTGTTATGCCGGTATCGGAAATGTCCAAGTGCGTCAGCTTCGGTAAGTGGCTGACGTGCGAAAGTCCGTTATCCGTCACCTTTTTGCACCGCCGCAAGACTAGACTGCGCAGTTCCGGGAATTCCAAGAGCCCTTCAAGGTCGGCATCAGTGACCAGATCATTCGGTCCCCGTTTGTCAAATGTGATGCGGGAGATCTGAAGGGGTGTCTCGGGGATCTCGGCCACGGTCGAGATGATTCGAACGGCCCATTTTGCGTCCTCAATGCCAAGCGTTCCACCCACACGAATGATCCGCTCCGCAGCACGTTGGTAAGCCGACTTTTGTTCGGTTGTTGTCGGAACTTGGCTGGAGGGGTGCTTTTGTTCGACTTTGACCGCATCCGTTCGGGAAGCCTCGATTTTCGTGATCTGCTTGACCGTGGTGTCGTAGGTCACGGTGACGCTCTGGCCTTCGGTCAAGGAGCTAAGATCGGCGAGTGTGCCATCGACCACCACTTCGGCCTTCGGGCTGACGGTGAAGGTGCTCGACGTTTCGCCCTTGGCCGTCTTCCGCAGCACCTTTATGATCCGCTCCTTGGCATTGACCGTCACCACGTTCCCAGTGGCCATCACCGTTTCAGCATCGGAACCCGGTAATCGCCACAGAATCATCGTGGCATCGAGGCTGCCGGAGAGAAAATGGCGACCATCCGGGGATACACTCAATGAACCCACGAGCGCTTTGTGACCATCAAAAGTTCGCAACACCTGGCCGGTCCCAACGTCCCAGAGACGAATTGACCTGTCACAGGATTCCCCGAAAGCCCCCCAGTCGTTGGTATTGCCACCGCCCCCCGAAAGCAGCCGCTTGCCATCAGGTGTAAACGCCACGGCATAGACAAACTCACGATGGCCCTTGAACTCACGGACCAGTTGACCGTTGCCAACATTCCAGAGTCGAACCATGCGGTCGCCCATTGATTGTCCAATATCTGGGAAACTCTCTTGTTGGCTGCCAGTCGCCAGAAACTCGTTGTCAGGGGAAAAGTCGGCCGTGTGGATGACACTGTTCGTCGGCTGGACGATGTGATTCTTCGTTAGCTGGCCCGTGGTTAAGTCGAACCGGTCGAGTTGCGCATAACCGCATACGAATATGGCGTTGTTGCGAGAGAGTGCCACGACCGGCCCCCAACACGTGGTGGCGATCTTGTGTACGACTTGGCGTTGCTCGATGTTGTAGACGGCACCGCTGTGGTCCTCCCCGTAGATGACGCCAAGCAGCCGACAATCATTGCTGATCTTGGCCGCCACAAGCGGTTGGCCGATGTCAAAGGAATCGAGTTGCTTGCCTGACTCTGCGTTGAAGATGACCCAGCGCTTGTTTGTACACGCAAAAACTCGGTCGCCATCAGGAGAGAATCTGACGCTCCTGACTGGATCAAGTTCGTCGGAACTCCATGCCTGGGTTCTTTTGCCGATGTCCCAACATCCGACGATATTGTCGCAACCAGATGCAGCACGGCGGCCATCGGGGGAGAATGCCAAGACCCCCGGCGTACCCTTTGGAATGCTGAAGGTGTGAACCATACCCGAGGGATCGTCGCTCTTGGCCGGGGCTGGCGGCTCGTCCGGGCCGAAGAAGTCTTCGGTCGCAGGTTTTTCCTCGTCGGTCTCGAAGAAGTCGGGAACCTCGTCGTCCTTGTCAGCCACCTTCTCGGCCTGCGCACGGGGAGTGGGTTCCTTGGTTTGTTTGACTACCGGTGAACCGGGTGTCGCGTTAGGAGGTTCGGGCGACGGCGGTTTCGAGTCCGGCCGGTCAGGGGCCACGCTCACCACGCGCGCGACGTCTTGCTTTCGCAGCGCCGTGACGACGCTAATGACCCCGACCAGAACGATTACCGCCAACAGCCCGCCGAAGGCGGCGAAAGGCCACAGCCGCATAGGTGCATTCCGACCTCGCGTGCGCCGCGTCGCTGATGGCGGTCGACGTCGGCCCGCGGGCGCTCCCGACCATGGCGGCAGGTCAGGCATGAGCGGCTCTGGCTTGGCCGCTGGCCGCGGCGCGGCAATACGAGGGGGCGGCGGCAAGCGGACGACTGGAGCCGGTGGCGAGACCATCGGCCGTTGCGCGCTGACAGGGGGGCGCTGGGGCGTTGCGACGGGCGGCGCGGCCGCGTCCGCGTCGCGGGCCCGAAGGTGTTTGTCGTAGGCGACCTTCTTGTCGGGGTTCAACAAGGAGACCTTGGCCGACGCCAATTCGTTGAGCACGCGCTGCGTGAGGTCGGCGTATTGGCTGAGGGCCAGCGTGCGGACGAAGGCCATCCGTTGTTCAGCGGCATTCGAGATGGTTTCGGCGTCGTCCTCGAAGTGTACCAGACCGAGGAGTTGATAGTGGTTGAGTGGCCGCTCCGCGGTGCGGATGCCGAGCCATTTGCGATAGGGGTCGAAGTCGTCGTGCATGATTGTCCCGCGGCGTCGCAGCGGTTGGCGACGAGGAAACTTGCTTCCGATTATCGCCGCTCGCACGGCGGCTGGCAAGCTTGAGAATGATGCGCCGAGGCAATCGTCCCCGGCACGACGGGGCTTGCCCCCGCTAAAATACCATCCTGTCGAACGTGATTCTAGCCTTGTTTTCATGTGGTTTTAGCATTTCTGGAGTCCCACGATGGCCACGCGCCAAGAGCTTGAGAACAACCCAAACTGGCAAAGCACGTTCGCGGTCCAGACCGAAGAAGGCCGCGGCAACGTGATCTGCTTGATGCGGGACGCGAAAGGCGGCTTTTTCTGGGCGTTTCCGAATTACCTTGGGCTGTTTCCCTGGGGAGCGACCGCCACGTTCTACGAATCGGCCCTGTCGTACGACCTGAGCCACAATCACGTCCGGCTCGTGGCCGGACAATGGCCACCGGTGGGGAGGCCGGCGAGCCAGGACTTCGGCACCAGTTCGTCCAAAGCGTGCCCGCGCCGTTGATTCACGTACAGGGAGCCCATCATGGGATTGACGATCAGTTTCCGTCGGCTATCGGTTCTCCGAAGGGGAGGATGGGCATCGGGCGGCCCCGGTGGTCTGGAAATGAGACATCGGGGTCGATGCCCAGATGCCGGTAGACGGTTGCCCAAAGGGCCGGCGGGAGTCGAACCCGCTCAAAACCGCTCTGCAGGCGGCTGCCGTCCCGTCTGGCTCCAGCGCCAAGAATCATCAAGCGTCCTCGCCAGGAATTGAACCTGGTCTTCGACCTTCGCAGGGTCGCGTGCGAAATCCGGCACACTCCGAGGACAAGTTGTTCTGAATCAAGCACCCCGCCGAGGAATCGAACCTCGTCTTGCGGTTTCGAAGACCGCCGTGCTCGCCGGCACACTCGCAGGGCAAAACCAAATATCCCGACCTGGAATCGAACCAGGACCACGACCTTCGGAGGGTCGCGTGCGATCCGCTACACCATCGGGACAAGTCGTTTAACAAGAGCCGACGACTGGATTTGCACCAGCATCGACCGGTTTACAAAACCGGCGCCTCGCTGTTCGGCCACGTCGGCAAAAAGCAGGACCGCGAGGATTTGAACCCCGTGCAGCGGTTTTGGAGGCCGCTTGCTCTCCCAGGAGCACGATCCTGTAAACCGGTCCAAGCTGCCCGCTTGGACCGGGAATCAAACCATCAGCTACTTCTCCAGCTTGACGTTCCAGTACGCCTCGCTGACGAACTTCGACCAGCTCTCGATCCGCTCGCGATGAGCGGCGTAGAGCGGCTTCCAGACCGGCCGTACGGGCGGCTTTCGCAGCCTGATGCCTGCCTGCTCCGGCGTTCGGTCGGCCTTCCGTTTGTTGCAGTCCACGCACGACAGCACGCAGTTCTCCCAGGTCGAGGTTCCGCCCTGCGACCGCGGCAAAACGTGGTCGATGGTCAGCTCCTCGGGGCCCGGCTGGACGGCGCAATACTGGCACGTGAAGTGGTCACGCTTGAAAATGTTCCGCCGGCTGAACGTCACGGCCGCCGTGGGCAGCCGGTCGTAGCCGGTCAAGGCGATCACTTCCGGCACACGCAGCCGCTGCCGAATCGTCCGGATCACCGGCTCATCGGCGCGCGGAGCCAACCGCGACCAGTCAGCCCAGGTGTAGAGCTGGTAGTCGGCCGGATCAACCACGCGGGCCGACTCGTTCCAGAGCAGCACCAGGGCGCGGGCCACCGTGGCGACGTTGACCGGCTGCCAGTTGCGGTTGAGCACCAGGGCCGGCCGCTGAAGTACCTTCGAGACCACGATAAACTCTCCTTTCAACAGGGTGTACGACGGGGGTCGAACCCATACCTCCCGGTTCACAGCCGGATGTGCAGAAACCGCTACACCACGAACACCACAACTTTCATCAGTACCCCGACCAGGACTCGAACCCGGAACGCCCAGTTAGAAGCAGGGAATGATTTCCATTTCACCATCAGGGCAAACAACTCAAGCGGAAGGCAAGGGAGTCGAACCCTCATCCCGTGTTCCAGGGAACCGCTTTAGCAAAGCGGCCCGGCCAACCGTATCCGGCTACCTTCCGTTGCCTCTTCCAGTGGACCCACCGGGAATTGAACCCGCCAGGTTCCCGTAGGGCCGAAGAGACAGGGCCAGCATGCCGCGCTGGTGTCGTCCCGTTGGACCATGAGCCCGTTCGTTGTCAGTGGACCGCCGGGGAATCGAACCCCGATTTCCGGCTTGCGGAGCCGGCGTCGTCCCGTTGGACCAGCAGCCCGTTTCGTTCAGTGGACCTGATGGGAGTCGAACCCACCCCATCGACCATGCAAGGGTCAATCGCCTCCAGCGGCATGCAGGCCCATTCGTCGTTCTTCAAGTTCAAGAGGTCCGTCCGGGGGTCGAACCCGGCCTCCCGCCTTACCAAGGCGGTGTGCTCCCGAAACACCTACAGACCCAGCCAGTGATCCCGGATGGAGTCGAACCACCCTCTCCTGGACGTCAGCCAGACGTCGTCGCCGTTGGACCACGGGATCAGTCATCAAGTAGCCGAGGTGGGCGTCGAACCCACAAAATCACGAGGCTCTCGACCTCGCCGCTTTGCCAAGTTTGCGTACCCGGCCGCAAGTGGCAGGTCCGGGAGTCGCACCCGGCGAGCTGAGCTTATGAGGCTCGGCTGAGCACTGGCTCACCTGCGTCAAATCGTCGAAAGTAGCCAAGGGGAGACTCGAACTCCCACGCCCGCAAGGGGCCGACGTTCTGAGCGTCGTGTGTCTTCCGATTGCTTGGCCATCAGTGACCCGTGCGAGAATCGAACTCGCCTTTCCAGCGTGAGAGGCTGGTGTCCTTCCGATAGACGAACGGGCCATGTTGTTTGTCAGTGCGTCGGGCAGGAGTCGAACCTGCAGAACCCGAAGGCGGGTGGGTTACGGCCACCGAGGCTTGCCATTGCCCAACCGACGCATGCTTCGTTCAATGGCGCAGGCGGGAGTCGAACCCGCAGTTCACCAAGGTTTGAGCTTGGCCGCTTTGCCAGTTTGCGTACCGCGCCGTATTGAAGGCGTCCCCGGCGGGATTTGAACCCGCGATCTCCACCGTGACAGGGTTGTCGATCCAGTGCCCAAGGTGGGAGTCGAACCCACAAACGCCCGGCGACCACCGCTGCGCGGCGGTGCCCGAGCCGGGCCGCTCTGCCGAGTTGGCGTACCTGGGCGTGCCCCTTCAAGTAGTCCCGGACGGACTCGCACCGTCGATCGTCACCTTGTAAGGGTGCTGCCTTCGCTGCTAGGCCACGGGACCGTGAATCAAGGCGGAAGCCGTGGGACTCGAACCCACAAGCGGCTGTTGGCCGCCACCTGTTTTCAAGACAGGCTCCTCATCCGGCCGGATGACTTCCGTCACTGCATCAACTTCATCAAGTTCCGGGGGTTGGAATCGAACCAACGACCTCCTGGTTCAGAGCCAGGCGTCACTACCAGCGGCAACTACCCCGGATCATTCGTCTGTTGGATACCAGGCCGGCGTCCGAAGTTCGGGGAGAAGGGGTCGAACCTCCGTCTCCTGGGTCAAAGCCAGGCGGCCTACCGTTAGCCGATCCCCGATCACATCATCAACAAGAGTGCCCTGCGGGAGTCGAACCCGCCTAGCCAGCTTGGAAGGCTGGGACCTCTGCCGATCGGCCAAGGGCACGTAAGGCGGAAGGAGAGGGAGTCGAACCCCCAAGGCTTATCGCTCGTCCGGGTTCGGGCCGGGTGCCGTCGCCAATCGGCTTGTCCTTCCACATCAAGCTGCGGTGGCAGGAATCGAACCTGCGCCAGGGCGATTAACAGTCGCCTACCCGTACCAACACGGGTCCCACCGCAATGAAGTCAGCGTGGTCGGATTTGAACCGACGATCTCGTGCTCCCGACGCACGCGGAATCCCAGGCTTTCCCACACGCTGAATCGAAGCGCCCAGCCGGAGTTGAACCGGCACGTCCTGCATGGCGAGCAGGTAGGCTACCGCTTCATCATGGGCGCGTTGCAAATGGACCAAATTGTCAAAGAGCAAGAGCACCAGGCGGGAGTCGAACCCGCGTTGCCGCATTACGGGTGCGGAGTCGTCGCCGCTGGACCACCGGTGCCTGTCGTTTTTCAGTGGGACCGGACGGACTTGAACCGTCACCAGCCTGGTTAAGAGCCAGGTATGCTGCCGCTAGCACCTCGATCCCGTCGTCGTTGTTTTCCTCGTCGTCGTTGTTTTCCTCGTCGTCGTCGGCCAACCAGTCGGCACGGAAGGAGTCGAACCTTCGACCTGGCCCTTATAAGAGGCCGGCTCGAACCGTTGAGCTACGTGCCGTGAGTGGGGCCGGAGGGATTTGAACCCTCACCCTTCCGCTTAAAAGGCGGATGCGCTGCCGTTACGCCACGGCCCCAAGGGGAGCGGGCGTATTCGTTTTAGCCGAAGTCGTGCCAACATCGTTGTTCTCCTTGTTCGATCAGTAGTCCGGGGTGGAGTCGAACCAACCGCCGGCGACGTATCAGGTCACCATGCTCCCGTTACAACACCGGACCGCGTTTCAAGTCGGGATGGTGGGAGTTGAACCCGGGCACCGCCGCGCAGCGGTGGTCGGCTCGTGCTCCCAAGGCACGCGGGCCGCCGTTACCCTACATCCCGATGGATTTTCCAAGTCAGAACGGCCGGACTCGAACCGGCGATCTCCTGGCCCCCGACCAGGCGGAGTAGCCGCTCTCCTACGCTCTGTCGTGCAAGTAGCCCATAGGGGATTCGAACCCCTGCCGCCGCCGACCACCGCTGCGCGGCGGTGCCCGAGGGCCGGAATCCACAGCCTCTAGACGAATGGGCCGCAAGTGGATCGGGAGGCGCTCGAATCCTCGTCTCCTGGTTTTCAGCCAGGTGCTAAACCGTCTCAGCTACCGATCCGAAAGAAACCAACGAAAAAAGCCCGGCGTCGTTGTGACACCGGGCCTTGAAGAGCCTTGCTTTGCCTTGGGGGGCCGAGCGTCACAAGCGCAACGGATGCGCGGGGAGCGAAATCGCCGGTTGACCGGCAAAATAGCACGTCCCTCTGCGTTCGTTTGTGATACTTGGCCGTAAGGACATCATGGTCGGGAGCCTTGAAAGGCGGTTGATCTTCTGGGAAAACCGGCACGATCGGACCACGGGACCGACTGTGCTCGTTTGGTTATACCTGGTTAGACGCCGCAGGGTTCCAAATGGTTCGCGATTTTTTAACGGTTGGCGAAATGCACGTTGAAACGACCCCGCCGAATCAACCAGCGCGGCCTGCCAACAGCCAGTGGTTTGCCGCCATCGGCGTCGGGCTGGTGCTGCTGACCGGTTGTGGAACCGACTCGCGGCCCGTGCCGGCCCGGGCGTCGGGAATTTGGTCAGGAAGGATGACGATGAGCACCGACTCGCGCTCTACCAGGTTCTCCACAAGCTGGGCATCTTGCTGCTGGGCGGGCGCCACTCAAGGCGATCTCAAGCAGGCGCTGTCGAGCCGGGCGGTGGCGGGCCTCTTGGCAAGTTTCACGCCGAAGGTCGGCGATGTCGTCTTCATCCGTGCCGACGAGCCGGCGTAAATCTGCGGCTGGGGCATGATAAGTGCTCCCATTCTTGAATTGAAAGTGCAATCATTTTAGGAGGCCATTGCCATGAGTTCCCGCGAATCGTCAATTTACCGTCGTTCTCTACCAAACACCCCCTACTCGCCCACTCGCGACGAGATCCGGGATGAATGTGCCCGAATTCGCACTGGTTGGGACAAGTTGGAACACAGCAAGCGCGCAGGTCTGCCGCCAGGCCGCGACTTGCTGGAACTGGTGCCGGTGGTGTTCGGCGTGCTGGAAGGACGGTGGTAAGAGCGGTGACCGGGGCTACCTCGCGATGGTGTCGGCGGATGGCCTGCAATGGCGCGAGGAAGACGGCAAACCGATCGTTCCCATCTCGTATGTCGACGACGTCATCACGGCGATCTGGGACGAGCACCGCGAGCATTACGTCATCTTCCCCAAGCAAATGACCCCGGTCCTGGGCAGAAGCCGGCGCTCGCTCTACGTCTCCGCCAGCCGGGACTTCAAGCACTGGAGCAAGCTGGTGCCGGCATTCCTGGCGGACCGGCGCGACGACCTGGGCGTCCTGCCCCGGCTGGAGGCAGTGCGCCGTCTGCTGAACTACCCGGTCAACCCGAACGTGGCCCGCAGCGAGTTTTATGGAACCGGGGCCTTTGCAGCGGAATGCGGCGTTCTCGCCTTCCCTTGGGTGTTCACGGTAAGCGCCAACGTGCCGAAGTACGGCAACCAGGATGGTCCGGTCGAGGTCCAGTTGGCCATGTCCCGCGATCTGGAAACCTGGAGCCGCCCCTTCCGAACGCCCATTCTGGCCCTTGGTGCCGAGGGGGCCTGGGATTGCGGCATGATCTTCACCGCGTCCCAGGCGATCCAGGTCGCCGACGAAATCCGCCTTTACTACGGTGCAACCAACTACACGCACGGCGCACCCGGTCCAAACGGGGCGCCGGAAGGGGGGCTTGGAACGAAGCACACGGGGGCCATCGGTTTGGCGACCTGGAAGTTGGACCGATTTGTTTCTGTAGACGGCCCAGCCGAGGGAGGCACGCTGACGACCGTGCCGATCAAGTTCAAGGGCCAGATGCTGGAGATCAACGCGGTCACCAGGCCGAAGGGCTCGATCGTCGTTGAGATGCTCGACGCGAGCGGCAAACCCATCGAAGGGTACGCCGCCGCCGATGTCTTTGTTGGCGACGAGCTGCGTCACGTCGTCACCTTTGGTGGCCAAGCCGATGTGGCGCCGTTGGAGGGTGAAACGGTCAGTTTGCGTTTCCGTTTGAAAAACGCCGAGCTTTACAGCTTCGCGTTCCGGGATTGAACTCGCGCAGGACATTGCCCATGCAGAAGCCATTCTTGCTTTTCGCCATCCTGCTCCTCGTGCCTCCCGCGACGGCTCGACTGGCTTTCGCCGCCGAAGAGCCGGGCACGACGACGCTCGCCCTGCCGCAGTTGGCGTTTACGAAGGCCGACAAGCCTTACGCCGTTCTTCGTCGCGGCGACATCGAGGCGGTCGTGGTCGACAACTCGGCCGTCGACGACGATATGCTACCCGGCCACAAGGCCGGCTACAGCGGCCTGGCGTCGCTCAAGCACGCCCGGCATCAGGAGAACCCGTTCGTGGATGGAGGGTCGCCCTTCACGCCAGATGCCGGCTGGAAAGCCTAACCTACAGATCCCTGCCATCGCGCCAACACCCATGCCCCGACCAGGCTCACGGTGCCGAAGATCACGATCCCCAGGCAGGTCGAGGTCAAGACGGCGGCGAACATGCTGTCCATTCTCGCGTTGTTGTTGGTCTGGTTGATCAGGTTGCCCAGCCCGTCATGATGCATCGCGGCGCCGGCGAAGATCTCTCCGACGATCGCCCCCACCACGGCCAGGCCCGCCGAAATCTTGGCCCCCACCACCAAGTGCGGCACGCTGCCAGGCAAGCGCAGCTTCCAGAGCAATTGCCAACGCGACGCGCCGGCCAACTCGAACCACTCGAGCAGGTTGCGGTCGATGGCCGTCAGGCCCGTGCTGGCGTTGGTGATGATCGGGAATAAACTGATGATGAACGCCACGACCACCACGCTCTGAAAGCCGTAGCCGAACCAGACCACGATCAACGGCGCGACCGCGATGATCGGCACCGTTTGCAGGAAGATCGCGTAGGGGTAGACGCTGCGCTGGATGACGCGCGATTGCGAGAACACGCAAGCCACCACCAGACCGCCGACGAAGCTCAGCGAAAAGCCGCAGGCCGCGGCCTCGCCCGTGACCAGCGCCGCCGAGAGCAGCTTGCCGCGGTCGCCCCAGGCGGCCAGGAACACCTGGCCGGGGCGCGGCAGGAGGTACTTCTCGATCGACAACGCGACCGTCGCCGCGTCCCAAGCGGCGATCACGATCGCCAGCAGCACCACGGGCGGCAAGGCGAAACGGACGAGCCAGCGGCCCAAGCCCGCACGGTTCATACGCCCCCCTTTCGCAACTCGCGGCCCACCTCGCCGACGAAGGCGGCAAAGTCGGCCTGGAAACGCAACTCCGGCCGCCTCGGCGTGGCGAATGGCACGGCGACGTCGGCCGTGATCGTGCCCGGCCGTGGGCTCATGACCAGAATCCGCGTGCTCAGGAAGGCCGCCTCCGCGATGTTGTGCGTCACGAACACCGCCGTCCAGCGGTGCGCCAGCCAGAGATCGAGCAGATCCTCGTTGAGCCTTTGCCGCGTGATGTCGTCGAGCGCGCCGAACGGCTCGTCGAGCAACAGCAATTCGGGCCGCGTGACCAGGGCGCGGGCCAGCGAGACGCGCATCCGCATTCCGCCCGACAACTCGCGCGGACGGCGCCCGGCGAAATCGGAAAGGCCGACCATCCATAAGCCGTCGCGCACGCGCGTTTCGCGCTCGGCCGCGGCCACCCCCGCCAGTTCCAGCGGCAGGCGGATATTGGCGGCGGCGGTTCGCCAAGGCAGCAGCGTGGCGTCCTGGAACACGAACGAAAGCCGCGCCGCCCGGCGCCGAGCCACGGCCGGCGGCAGGCCGGCGACCGTCAAACGGCCCTCGGTGGGAGATGCCAGGCCGGCGATCAACCGCAAGAGCGTCGATTTGCCGCAGCCCGATGGTCCGACCAGCGAGACGAACTCACCCGGCGGCATCGAGAAGTTGACGTCTTCCAGCGACTGGATTCCGCCGGGAAACGTCACGCCGACCGTGTTTGCCGCGATCATTGCTATTGTTTCGTCGTATCGACGGGCGTGACGTCGGTGGCCAGCGGAATTTCCTTGCCGACCGTGAAACCGACGATGAACCAGCCGTTCGGTTCGCCGGCGGCGAAACTGCCCGCCGGTCCCAGATGACGGCGAACGACATCGAAGTCGGGGAGCTTGGCTCCGTCGAGCCGTGGCTTGCGCGTGACGCCTTCCTTGTCTTCGCCCAGGATGAGATTCAGCAGCCTGGCGAAGAAGGCGTCGGATTCAGGGAGCTTGCCTTGGCGGAACAGTTCGTACGCGGCCTGGTATTGTTCGTCGCCGCGGGCGAAGCCGCGGGCGCAGGTTTCGCCGGCGCCCAGCTTGGCGTATTCGCCGGCGATCAGGCGGTAATCGGCATCGCGCTCGAGCGGTTCCTCGGCTTGGGCCTGGGCCAGCACTTCTTCCAACAGGTCGATGTGCGAGGCGACGAACAGGTGATGCTGGGCGACGGTGACGGCCGAACTGGCCATCGCCGCGCCGCCGACGGGCTGGGCCGGCGTGTCGTCGTCGTCGTTGGAAATGCCGGGGTCTACGACGTCGGATCCCGACATCGCGTCATCTTCGTTGAGGATTTCCCAGACGTCGTGTTCGCGGATTTTCAGCAAGCGAGCTTTGGGATCGCCTTTCATCGAGCGTTCGAGCGAGGCGGCCAGGGCCGCCGGATCCTTGACTTCGATGGCCAATAACATGCGCTGGCTGCTGGTGGTGATGGGGAGCTTGTAATCGGTGATGAGGGTGGCGCGCTCGCCGAGGTGCGCCACCAGGTCGTTGCGGATATCAAGTTGCGGCCCGTTGGGGTCGTTCTTGACGCTTTCGATCGTGTCTTCAAACACGCCCGGTTCGCCGTAGATCTCATCGAACAACGTGTCGACGCGGTCGAAGGCGTTGAGGAAGTCGCATTGGAAGGTCGTATAGCTCGCCAAATCCTTCGAGACCCAAGGCTGGGGAGCGAAGTCGACGCCGTTGGGGAACTTCAACATCCGCATGGCCAAGGCGTGCGGTGGGGGGGCCAAGGCGAAGGTGCGGTGCAACATGCCGTACGGCCCGACGGCGAGGTTCACGTAGCCACCGACGCCCACGATGGCCTCGAAGCCCTGGCTCTTGGCCACCTTGAGATAATCGACGCCGCCTTTGCGACGACCATCGCGCCAGCTGCGCAGCGCCTCGGCCAGTTCGATCGGTTGCACGAACCAGCGCGCGTGCGGCGCCAGTTCGCCGGCGGCCGACTGGCAGCGCTGCATCACGGCCTTATAGGCCGGAAGCCCGGCCAAGGTTTCCCGTTCGACGCCGGCCAGACGATCCACGATGTCGGTGGCCACTTCGAGGCTGTCCGTCGTCACCAGCAAACCGTCTTTCTGAAAGTAAACGGCGAAGGTCGGCTCCTTGCGTTCGCCCTTGAGGGGGGTCTGAAGCACGGTCAAGTTCGTGCCGCGGTGGTCGTGCTTCGTCCGCTTGGCGCCTTGTTTGAGCAACTCCGCCGCCATGCTTTCGATCGTCTCGCGGGCCTTGGCCTCGCGGCCGGCGACGTCGACGAGCATCACCAAGGCGGCCTTTCCCTTGGATGGCGCGACGACGGCAATACTCAGTTCACCCGTTGCCAAGCCGTTGAGATCGTCGAGCGACAAGCCCAGCTTGGCGTGGGAGCGAGCCCATTTTTGCGTCAACTGCCGGCGCAGGTCTTCGCCGAACGGCTGCATCGCCGGGTCGTCCAGCAAGCGCCCCAGCTCGGTCTTGTGCCAACGCTCGATGAATTGCGGCACGTCCGCCACGGTGACGAAGCCCTTGGTCGAACTGGGCAACAACGTATCGCTCGGCGGCATCGCCGCGGCGCCCATCACGGCCGAACCGATCCAAACTGCCGCCAGCAGGGCCCGTCTCGGGAAATGGAACACGAAGCCTCTCCTTGTTCCGCGGAAATGCGAATCGAACGGGGAACTATAGAACGGGCCGAAGTTTAGTCGCCTCATGCCTTTTCCGCTAGACCGGTCCGGGGGGGACCAAGCTGAAATCGTGGCGAAACACGGCCGGAGTCAGCGAAAAACCGCGTTCAGTCCCCCTCACACGGGTTGATTCTTCATTGCGCCGCCATAAAGCTGGGAAAAAATCGTTTGCAAACCCGAATCGTGACCCATGCTTGAGATATACTTCACGCGATCGAAAATGACACATTCACGGTGGCTGGGGCAGAGCCTAAGCGATCTCCATGCGCTCCATTTTAACCGCAAAGCTCATGCCACTCTGTACCCGCGCGCGGGTTGGTATTTTGGGTTTCCTGGTCGCATTCACGGCTGTGTTGTTCGATGTGTGGGTGCCGTTTGGACTGCCCGTGGCGGTCGCCTACTTGCTGCTGGTTGTGCTGAGCATCCAATCGTCGCGGCAATCGGCGATTTGGTTCGCGGCCTGTACGGCGACCTTGCTGACGATGATCGGCTTCTTCGTCTCGCACGGCAAACTGCCCGTCACCGCCGAATTGGCGACACGGGCCATCGCCGTGCTGGCGATCTGGTTGACGGCCGTGCTCTGTTTGTGGCAGCAGCAACGCAAGTTGGCCGACAGCGAGCGCGCCAGAACCCAGTTGGCGGCCGAAAACGCGAACCGGGCCAAAAGCGAGTTCCTGGCCAACATGAGCCACGAAATCCGCACCCCCATGACCGCGATTCTCGGCTTCGCCGAACTGCTCCTGGCCGACGTCGAGAAGCCCCAGAATATCAAGGCCGCGCAGACGATCAAACGCAACGGCGAACTGTTGCTGCAGATCATCAACGACATTCTCGACCTCTCGAAGATCGAGGCGGGAAAATTCGACGTCGAGCCGCTGCCTTGCTCGCCGCGGCAAGTGGTCGCCGACGTACTCACGTTGATGCGCGTCCGTGCCGACGCCAAGCAGTTGCCGCTGGAAGTCGCCTTCGAAGGACCGATTCCGACGATGATCCGCACCGACCCCTTCAGGCTGCGCCAAATCCTCATCAACCTGGTGGGTAACGCGCTGAAGTTCACCAACGCCGGCCGCGTGCTCCTCGCGACGCGCCGGGTCGGCGGCGACGATGACGAGTCCCGCTTGCAGTTCGACGTGATCGACACCGGCATTGGCATGACGGCGGAGCAAATCGACCGCTTGTTTCGGCCGTTCAGCCAGGCCGACTCAACGACGACCCGCCATTACGGTGGCACCGGCCTGGGCCTGACGATCAGCCGGCGGTTGGCCGAAATGCTCGGCGGCGATATCACGGTCGAAAGCGTGTACGGTCAAGGCAGTCGCTTCCGTTTGACCATCTCCACGGGATCGCTGGCGGGCGTCGACTCGATCGACGACGCGGCGGAGTCCGAAGCTCACTCGTCGCAAGTGGCCCAGTTATCGGCGGCCCAGTCATCGGCGGACCAGTCATCGGCGGCCCAGTTATCGGCGGCCCAGTCATCGGCGGCCCAGTCATCGGCGGCCCAGTTATCGGCGGCCCAGTGGCGCGAAACGCCCGTCGTCGCGGCTGGGATCCAACTCAACGGTCGCGTGCTGTTGGTCGAGGACGGACCCGACAATCGGCGGCTCACGTCGTACATCTTGATCAAGGCCGGCGCCAAGGTGTCGTTTGCCGAAGACGGACTGGAGGCCGTCGAGAAGGCCTTGTCGACGCAGCCTGGCTGGGGACGCCGCCAGCGCGACGTGTGCGAGCCGTTCGACCTGATCTTGATGGACATGCAAATGCCCGTCATGGACGGTTATGAAGCGACGCGCCGACTACGCCAGCAGGGCTACCAAGGTCCGATCGTCGCCTTGACGGCCCATGCCATGCGACACGACCGCGAAAAGTGCTTCGAGGCCGGTTGCGATGCCTTCGTCAGCAAGCCGGTCGACCGGCAAACCCTCTTGGAAATCGTGGCCAAGTACGCCAAGTCTCAGCCGGCGCCGGTCGCCGAAGCCGCGCCCGAAGAGGAACAACGACCCGCTCAAATGCAAGGATTGCCGCGGCAACGGCATCTGTAGGGAACGCCCTCCGTGGCGTTCCGTGCAGCGGATATGACGTCTGCCCGCGGGACACGGAACGCCACGGAGGGCGTTCCCTACAGAATCGAGTTTTCGTCCCCGTGCCGCGGAAAGCAGCGAATTGGCATCGCCAAAAACAGGGAAATACCTACAATCAGGGTTGAAGTTGGGAACTTCGGCCTGAATTTAACCCCTGCTGGGGGCTTTGATGATCGACACAGCACGGATGCTCCGGCGGTCCACCGGTCTTGGATCCGGCTTGGCGGCCGACTTGCTCGAGGAATACGCCTACCGCTACGGGCGGACCTACGATTCGTACCTGGTCAACGACGCCGACCGTGAGTGCTTCTGGTCGCGCGATGGGGAAGGGGCGGTGGGGTTCGTGCGGAGGGGCCGATACCTGAAGGTGGGCGGCGGCCTCTTGGCGCCGGACGAATGCAAGGGCGCGCTCCTGGCCGAGTTGGTCGAGCACTCGGAGCGGCACGGGCAGTGCCTCTCGTTCTACAACGTCACCGACGACGATCTGCCGTTGTTTCGCGAGTTTGGTTTCCAAGTGACCAAGTGGGGCGAGGAGGCGATCGTCGACCTGCCCGAACGCACCTGGCAAGGCAAATCGTTCGAGTGGGTACGCAGGCAGACGAACTATTGCAAGCGCCAGGGACTGGCGCTGGAAGAGTGCCGGCGCGACGAACTCTCCACCGTGGAATGGGGCGATTTGCTGTCGGAATTCAGCGACATGTCCGCCGCCTTGCTGGCGGCCAAACCGCAGGCCGACGAACTGCGGTTCCTCGACGGCGAGTTCGATCCCAGTCGCCTTGGACGCAAACGGATTTTCGTCGCGCGCGCCGACGAGGGGACGGGCCGTGTCGAGGGATTCCTGGTGGCCAATCCCGGCGGCAACGGCAGCTTCTGGTCGTTCGAGCTCTATCGTCACCGGCCCGACGCGGTGCGCGGCACCGTAACCTTCCTGATGCATCAGGCGATGCGGTTATTGGCGCGCGAAGGAGTCGAAGGCGTCTCGCTCTGCCTGTTGCCCGGCCTGCGCGCCGGCGAACCCAGGCCGGGCGACAGCGCGTTGGCCCGCCGCGGACTGGCCTGGGGCGGCCGGTACTTCAACTTCCTCTTCGACACCGCCGGACTTTACCACTTCAAGAGCCGTTTCCGCCCCCGTTACGAGAACCGCTACATCTGCGCCCGGCCCAGAATCACGCTCGGCTCGGCCTGGGCCTTGATCCAGATCCTGGGCGTGCTCGACGTCGAGCCGCGCAAACTGGCCCGAATCGTCGGCCACCGCTGCCGCAAATGGCTCAAGCGGACGGCACTGGCCTCGCCGGAATCCACGGCGCGCGGCCGGGAATGAGACAAAAGCTTCATGGCCAAAGCGAGCGTTCCAGCACCTATCGCCAAACCGCCGCGGGAGTTGGTCGCGGACGTGCGCGCGTTGATCCAGGAGACGCGTGGCGGCGTGGCCCGGGCCGTAAACGCGGCTCTCGTTGGACTCTATTGGAATATCGGGAAACGAATTCACACTGAAATTCTCAAGGAGCGGCGCGCCACGTACGGTGAACAGATTGTCGAGGCGCTGTCGCGACAATTGAGCGTCGAATTCGGGCGGGGCTTTTCGCGTCGCAACCTCTTCAACATGATTCGCTTCGCGGAGGTTTTTCCGGAGCGGCAAATTGTGCAGGCACTGACTGCACAATTGGGTTGGACCCATTTCTCACTCATCATTTACCTGGATGACCCGCTCAGACGCGACTTCTACGCCGAAATGTGCCGCATCGAACGATGGAGCACGCGAACATTGGAGAAGAAGATTGCCGGGATGCTCTTCGAGCGCACAGCGCTCTCGAAGAAGCCCGCCGAGTTGGCCAGGCGAGAGCTGGCGGCGCTGCGCGAACACGACAAACTGACCCCTGATCTAGTCTTCCGCGACCCGTACTTCTTGGATTTCCTGGGCTTGAAGGATACCTACCGACTTGCCCCCGCGCGCGTTGCTGAAGAAGAAACTCCACGCGGCCATTTTGGCCGCCCGCGCTCGGTTGGAACAGCCGCTCGAAAACGACGACAAAAGAGGTTAAGGGCCTATCCCAGAACCGCCATTGTGGTGCAGGCGTCCCGCCGTTGTGGTGCAGGCGTCCCGCCTGCCCGGCGGGATAGGCTCTAAGTAAACCGGCCACCGCACAAGAGGAAGATCGGTTCTATACTGCACGCGGCCTGCTTCGACACTAACCCGCAGCGCAAGCAAGGCGCGTAACTAACTACTTGCCTTGCTTGCGCTGCGGGTTGGTGTGCAGACTTCCGAATGTCTCATTCTCGGCCGCGTGCAGTATAACGCCTACGAGCCATCGGGCGACGATCCATGCTCACTACTTCTCCCACACGCCGCGCAGGTCGTCGGAGCATTGCTCGCGGATGCCGTTGTCGGTGAGGATTTCCTCGGTCGCGGCGGCGAGCTCCGCGCGGCGAAAGACCATGGTCTCCGCCGATTGCCGGTCGAAACGGAATTCCACGTACTCGTCGCGCGCGTCGCGCAGCATCTCGATCAGGTGAACCAGGTTCTTCACCGGCACGTCGTTGAGGTGCGTCACCACGCAGCCCGTCGGATGGCTGTAACCCTTCATGATCGGGTGGGCGAACAGCGGTGAGGGAACCACGACCAGCTCCTCGCCCGCGAACGCGGGCGGGTCGCCGAGACGACTCATCAGCGGCGTAATTCCCCCCGACATCTGTTGCAGAAGCCGGGCGGGGCCGCCGCCCAGAAACACCATCTCCTTCGTGGCCGATGAGAAAACCAGCGGCCCGTGGATGAAATACCTCGGGTAGCCGCCGTTGAGGAAGGGAACCAATTGCGGCTGGGCGGCCGACACGGGCAACTCGATCGGTTCGCTCTTGCCGGCCCGGAAACGCGTGATCGGCAGTTTGCCGTCGCGGGCCAGTTTGGGCACGAGGTACTGAAAGGAGAGCTGCAAATCGTCCGACAACTTCACCCGGCCTTCGGCGTCGATGGCCGACTCGCCCATGTGCGTGATCACGTCGTTGGCCCGCAGGGGGTAGGTGTCGTCCGGCTGAGCGATGCGCGTGACCATCAGCCCGCCCGTATCCTTGGGCAAGCCGAGCCTCGCGCGCAGCGCATCGTTTTCGACCGTCTGGAACACGTCGAAAACCTGCGGCTTGCCGTCATAATGGCCATCGGCCACGTCGGCCAGGAACATTCGGATTTCGTCGCAGGGGATCACGTAGCCGATGTTCTCGGCCGACTTGACCGTGCTGAAAGCCACGCCGACCACCTGTCCGTCGCTCACCGCCGGGCCGCCGCTGTTGCCGGGGTTCAGCGCCGCGTCGATCTGCACGCGCAACCCGACCGTTTGGTGATAGTAGGCCACGAAATCGACGCGCGAGATGATCCCCTCGGTGACCGACATTTGCTGGCCTCCCAACGGATAGCCGTACACATTCACTTGTCCCTTGATCGGCGGCAGCCCCTCGGCCATCGGCAAGGGGGGCCGTGCGTCGAAAAAAGTGGCATCCGCCAGCTCCAACACGGCGAGGTCGATGGACGCGGCAAAAACCGTCAGCTTGGCCGCCAGCTTGTCGGCCGTGCGGTGGGGCTGAACATAAATTTGGTTGGCATATTGGACCACATGGTAATTGGTCAGGATCCGCCGCCCGTCGATGATGAAGCCGGTGCCCGAGGCTTCCTGGGCGGGCATCTTGCCCCAGGGCTGTTGCAAATTGGGTTGGCGGAGCGAGACGGTGATATGCACGACGCCAATATCGTTGGTCGCGCGTGGGTTGTCAAATCTTAGCCGGGGGCGTTAGAATCGCCCCGTTGATGATACCCATTGAACCCGTCCGATGCAGCAGGAGCCACGGTCCCATGCCCAACGATACCAACGTCCATTGGCACGCCCATAGCGTCGCCCGCCCGGAGCGCGAGAGTCTCAACGGCCACCAAGGCTGCGTGATCTGGTTCACGGGGCTCAGCGCTTGCGGTAAGAGCACGATTTCTAACCTGGTCGACCACAAACTGCATTCGCGAGGTATGCACAGCTATGTGCTCGACGGCGACAACGTGCGGCACGGCCTGAACGCCGGGCCGGGCATGCTCAAGGAACGGCACGGCGACGAATTCGCCAAACGCTTCGGGCTCGGTTTTTCCGCCCAGGACCGCGAGGAAAACATCCGCCGCATCGGGGCCGTCGCCAAGCTTTTCAGCGAAGCCGGCCTGATTACGCTGACCGCCTTCATCAGCCCCTACCGCCGCGACCGCGACGCGGTACGAGCCACGATGGCCCCCGGCGAATTCATCGAAATCCTGGTCGATGCGCCTCTGGAGGTGTGCGAGGCTCGCGATCCCAAGGGGCTTTACAAGAAGGCCCGTGCCGGAGAACTCAAGGGTTTTACCGGCATCGACGACCCGTACGAAGCGCCGGAAAGGCCAGAACTGGTGCTCGACGCGGGCACGAAGGACGCCGAGACGCTGGCCGAGGAGGTCATCGCCTACCTGACCAAGGCGGGCAAGATCAAGTAATTCGTCGCGTCCGTCAGCAATTTGGCCAGGAACTCCGGCATGTACAGCCCCATCACGAACACCAGCGCCATGAAGCCGATGATCGGCGCGCCGGTGCGGAAATCGTCCGGAAATGGGATTTCAGAGCGCGGGTGCGAAGGTGGCCCCAGCGTCACCCGAAGCACGGTGGCGCCCATCCCCAAGAACACGATGAACAAGGCCGTCAGGTACAGCGCGGCGCTGGTGTACTGGCCGCCGCGGCAGGCCGCCAAGAGAATGCTGAATTCGCTCACGAAGGGGCTGAAGGGGGGCGAGCCGCAGCCCGCCAGAAACCCCAGCAGAAACAGCCAGCCCGACAGCGGCAAGCTATGGATCGCGCCGCGCACGTCGTCGGTCAGTTTGCTGCCGTAGGCCCGGTGAATGTTGCCCGCCGAGAGGAACAACACCCCCTTGGTCATGGCGTTGTTGATCACATGCGCCAGCGAGGCCGTCACGGCCGCGCCGCCGATGCCGATGCCAAACACCAGGATGCCCATGTGCTCGACGCTGGAATACGCCAAGAGCCGCTTGAAGTCGCGCTGCCGTACCATGTAGACTGCGGCGGTCGCCATCGACAATAGCCCGACGAAGACCATCATCCGCCGGGCGAAATCGCCGTCGCCGGCGGCCACGGCGATCTGGTAGAAACGCAGGATCGCGAAGAACGCGGCATTGGTCACGCCGCCGGCCAGCAAGGCCCCCACCAGCCCAGGCGCCTCGCCGTAGGCGTCGGGTTTCCAGGTGTGCATCGGCGCCAGCCCCATCTTGGTACCGTAGCCGACGAAAAGCAGCACGAAGGCGGCGTGCAGCCAAGGCGGCGACAGCTTCGGGGCCTCCGACCGCAATTCTTCAAACAAGAGCGTCGAACGCAAGTCGGCGTGCAACGCCGAGTAGGCCAGGAACAGCGAGCCCAACAGCGCCAGGGCGATCCCGACGGAGCAGATCAAGAGGTACTTCCACGTCGCCTCCAAGGAGCGGGCATTGTGGTTGAAATACAAGCTCGGCGCGCTGGCCAGCGTCGTTGCCTCGACCGCCACCCACATTAGCCCGAGGTGGTGCGAAACGATCACCAGCGACATCATCGACAGCGAGGTCAACAGGCAGGCGCAGAGCACACGGTTGGGGCGTTCCGGCCGCAAGGCCAAATAGCCTGGCGCGTAGAGCATGCAAAGAAAGTGCATGACTCCGATCGCCAGCAGGAACACCTTGCCCAAGGGGTCGATCGCCAGCCAATCGCCCGAGGCTTCCTTGACGGGCATGTCGGCCGCGATCAGTCGCACAACCAACCACAGATGCAAGCCGGACCCCAGCGGCAGGATCCACGGGCGCCAACGGTCGGAGGGAACCGCCAGGGCGACGGCGGCGGCCGCCAGCGGCAACAGCACGAGATACAATTCCACGCGAGTTCCTTCCAATGAGGTTAAGAGCCTATCCCAGGACCGCCCGGCAGGCGGGACGCCTACACCACAATGGCGGTTCTGGAATAGGCTCTTAACCAGGATCGCCGCGGCTACGGCATCTGTAGGGAACGCCCTCCGTGGCGTTCCGCGAAGCGGTTGTTTTTTCCCCTTGTGCAGGTGGGCGGTGCCCACCCTACGGCCAAATCAAGAGCAAGATCACGATCGCGAAGATATACAGCAGATAAGCCTGCGCACTGCCCTGCTGAAATACTCGGAACCAGCTCAACCGCCGCGCCAGCCATCGTGCCGCCGGCATGACGAGCCGATCGAGCACGCCTTCGGGCACTTCGCTTTCAAAGTGCGCGTCGCGCGGGAAGGTCACGCCGATCCGCGGTCGCCGAACGATGGGCCACAACGCCCAGCGGAACTGGCTTACCAGCATTTCGGCGAACGACGACGACGTATACTGCATCCGCGGGGTGGGCGACGAGTAACCGCAGCCCCAGGTAGCCGACGATTCGACGCCGCCGCCGCGCATGCGGACCCAGAGCACGATTCCGACCACCGCCGTCGCGCCGGCCAACGCCAAGGCCATGACGGCGATCGACCCCAGGGGCTGCCAGTCGGCCAGCGGATACACGCTTGAGGTCGCCAATGCCACCTCTTGTGGCACAGCGCCGCTGCCGGCCGGCGTCGTCCAGGCCACAATCGCCCGATCCAACACCCCCGCCACGCCGCGGGGCGCAAAACCGATCGCCGCGCAACCGACGGCCAGCACCAGCATCGGCAAGATCATCGAAACGGGCGCCTCATGCGCGTGCCGCGCGTGCTCGGATCGGCCGGTGCCGAGAAACACCGTGCCGAAGGCTTTGATGAAACAAGCCGCCGCGAGCGCACCGATGAGCGCCAGGCCCGGCGCGGCCAGCGCCGCGGCGGGCCACTTGGCCCCCTCGCCGATGCCCAACGTGCGGAACAGACCGTTGTAGATCAAGAACTCGCTGACGAATCCGTTCAACGGCGGCAGGCCGCAGATGGCCACCGCGCCGACCAGGAAACAGCACGCGGTATAGGGCATGCGCTTTGACAGACCGCCCAATTCGTCCATCTCGCGCGTGTGGACCGCGTGAACCACGGCGCCGGCGCTATAAAACAAGAGCGACTTGAAAAGCGCATGGTTCCAGACGTGCAGCAATGCCCCGCCCATGCCGAGCACCACCCAGTCGAAGCGTTCCAGCGAACGCCCGACGAGAGCCAGCCCCAGTCCCATCACGATCATGCCGATATTCTCGATGCTATGATAGGCCAACAGCCGCTTCAGGTCGTGCTGGCCGATGGCGTAAGCCACGCCGAGCACTCCCGAAATCACTCCCAAGGTCAGGACCAGTCCACCCCACCAGACCGGCGGCTGGGGAAAAAACGACGAGATGCGCACCAGGCCGTAGATGCCCATCTTGATCAAAACGCCCGACATCAACGCCGAGACGTGGCTCGGCGCGTTGGCGTGCGCGCCGGGCAGCCAGACGTGCAACGGCATCACGCCCGCCTTGATACCGAAACCGACCAGCGCCAGCATGAAAATCGTCGTGGCCATGCCCGACGCCATGGGCGCGGCGCCCGCTTGGGGAACCAACTCGCCGGACTGGGTGGCGGCCCAGAGCAAAGCGAACATGGCGAACAGCACCAGGGTGGCCGTGTGCGTCAAGGCGAGGTAGATCCACCCGGCTTCGCGCGCCGATTCTTGTTCGTCCTCGGTCGCCACCAGAAAAAAAGCGCTCAGGGCCATGACCTCCCAGCCGACCAAAAACACGACCGAGTCGCGGGCCACGACCAACAGCGCCATGCCGGCCACGCACAGACCGTAAAACAGCCGCAGCTTCCGGCCGTTGCCCAGGTGCTCCGTTTGCTTCCAATAGTCCAGCCCGTAGATCGAACCGAGTAGCCCGATCAGGAAAATCGGCAGCAAGAAAAGGGCCGAGATACCGTCGACGCCCACATGCAAGCGGATGTCGAGCGTACCCTCGGGCATCACGGACCACGGGAAGCTGGCATCGAGACTGCCGTCCGCCGCCAGCCAGATCAAAACGCAGGTAATACCCAAGGCCGAGCCGGCGCCCACCAACAAGGTCGCCACCCACTGGCCGACGCGTGAATTGCGGCTCAGCATCGCGCCGGGCAGCCCGCTGACGGCAATCGCCGCGATCGCCGACAAGAGCCACGGGAGCAACCCCAACCCCAACCACGGCAACCACATTTTAGTTCTCCGCCACGGGCGCCGCCAGATCCTTGGTCGGCCCTTCGAGGCGCCCCAGAAGCCGCAAAAGCCCGTCGAGGATGGTCCAGGGGTTGGGTGGGCAGCCGGGCACGTAGAGATCGACCGGCACGACGCGGTCGGCGCCGTTGTTTACCACCGAATGGCCGATGTACGGCCCGCCCGAGATGGCGCAGGCCCCCACCGCGATGACGATCTTCGGCGCGGGAATCGCCTCATACGTCTTTTCCAGCGCGTACTTCATATTGTCGGTCACGGGACCGGTGATCAACAACCCGTCCGCGTGCCGGGGCGAAGCCACGAAGTCGATGCCGAACCGCCCCAGGTCGAACACCAACGTCGTGAGCACGTTGACGTCGGCCTCGCAAGCGTTGCACCCCCCCGCGCTCACCACGCGCAGCTTGAGCGAGCGGCCAAACAAGCGCCTCGCGTGCTCGTCCAGCGCGTGGGCCAACTCGATCGGCCGGCCGTCGACGACCAGATCCTCGCGGCGGCGCACCGCGAGTCGGTATTCGCGAGTGTAGTTTACGGCGCCGGTGGGGCAGGCCCGCGTGCAATCGTCGCAGAACAAGCAGCGCCCCAGATCGAGCGAGAGCGACTTGACGTCGGCGGTGATCGCCTCGGTGGGGCAGGCCTCGGCGCAGGCGCGGCAGCCGTCCTCGCAGCGGGTCGCGTCGATCACCGGCAGCCCGCGAAAGCGATCCGACACCTTCGGCGCGGTCAGCGGGTAGGTCGACGTCTGGTGCCCTTGGCGGAAGCGTTCCGTGATGATGTTGAACATGAAACCGTTCTATAAAGGCCGTAGCCGAATTCGCAAGAATTCGGGTGTATCGTAGCCGGATTCGGGGTGTGAGGAAGTAACGTCGGCCTGAACTCTTGCGAGTTCAGCTACAGGTCGTGTCCGCAGTACGAAAGGTTGAAGCTCTTGTTGCAAAGCGGAAAGTCGGAAATCTGCTGGTCGCGCAGGGCCATGGCCAGGCCGATCCAGTTGTGGAACGAGGGGTCGATCACCTTGTAATGGGCGAAACGTCCGTCGCCGTCGGTGATGGCCACATGGCAGATCTCACCGCGCCAGCCCTCGACGAGCGAGACCGCCACCGAGTCGCGAGCCGGCGGTCCCATGGGGGCCATCGTCGGTCCCGATGCCAGCATCCGTAACTGTTCGAGCACGAAATGCCCCGACCGCTGCACCTCCATGCCCCGGACGTAGGCCCGGGCGAAGACGTCGCCCGAGGAGCAGGTCGAGATGGGAATTTGCGTGAAGCGGAAAATGCCGTGGGGGAAGTCGTGCCGCGCGTCGCGGTAGGCGCCGCAGGCCCGGGCCGCCACGCCGACCAGGCCCAACTCGTCGCAGACCGCCCTCGAAACCGTGCCCGTGTTCTCGAAGCGGGCCTCGACCGAAAGCGATTGCCACAGCACGTCGAGCGAACCGGCCGTGTCCACCAGGGCCGGTTCAATGCTCTTAAGCAACGTCTGGATTCTTGCGCGATCGAGATCGTAGGCCACGCCGCCGGGCCGCACCAGACCGCGGCCGAATCGGCTGCCGCAGATCAACGCGCTGGCGTTGAGATAGTCGCCCCGTAGGCGCCCATTGAACGACATGGTGGGAAGGAAGCCGACGTCGCCCGCCATCGCGCCCAAGTCGCCCGTATGGTTGGCCAACCGCTCGAGTTCCAGGGCGATCCCGCGGATCGCCTCGGCGCGCAGCGGCGTGCGATAGCCGCAGAGGGCCTCCAGCACCTGGCAATAGGCGGTGGCGTGGCCGATGGTCGTGTCGCCGGCCAGTGTCTCCATGTAGTGGATCGTCCGCTTGTTCGGTCCGCCCACGAGCGCGCGTTCGACGCCCCGGTGCTGAAAACCGAGCGCGATCTCCAGGTGGAACACGTGCTCGCCGTGGCACTGGAAGCGGAAGTGGCCCGGCTCGATCACGCCGGCATGCACCGGCCCCACGGCCACCTCGTGGATTTCAGGCCCTTCGACGCGAAAGAAGTCGGTCACGCCGGGCAAGATCGGCTGCCCCTCGGGCCGCGACCAGGCGTCGCGCGGCGGACGATACGAAGGATGAAAACGGATCGGCTTCAGCCAGGGGTGTCCGTCCGGTACGACACCCCATTGCTCGGCGATCTCGCGCTCGAACCAGTGGACCGCGGTGCAATCGGGCGTGAACGAGGGGTAATGGTCGCCCACTTCGGTCGCTTGCAGCGAGAACGTGCCCGAATCGGGGTCGGCCAACACCAAGCACAATCGAACGCGCGTCTCGCCGACGGCCCCCACCTCGCTGGCAGCCCCCACCTCGCTGGCAGCCCCCGCCTCGCTGGCAGCCCCCGTCTCGTGGATAGCCTGTCCGAACAGGGCCAGCACGCGCTGGCCTTGCCGCACGCCGTCGCACAAGTTCCGGCGAAATGTCGCCAGGTCGAACGTGGGCAGATCGCGCAAGGCGAGCGTCTCGCCCGGACGGATCGAGGGGGCCTCGCCCACGCTCATTGAGATTCTCCCACTGCTAGCCCGGATTATTCATGGTCCGGGGGAAACGAGCGCAGTCTGCCGTCACACCAACCCGCGGCGCAAGCAAGGCAAGTCCAATACTGGACCTTGCTTGCGCTGCGGGTTGGTGTAGGACCATGAATAATCCGGGCAAGCGCCATATCCATCAACGGCACCATGGCATGTTGTGCCGACGAATGACAAGGATAGCAGCGCATGGCGGACGTCCGCAACCCGCTGTAGGGAACGCCCTCCGTGGCGTTCCGTGTCCTGCTCGAGGTGGCTACGGCCGGCGAGAGCATTGGTGAGGGAGGCCGATCACGGCAACATCAGCCGGCGGCTGTTTTTGGGCCGCGCGGCCGTGATCGCAGCCAGCCGGGAGGCGCGCTTTTCCCGTACCGCGATTGCGTAGACGTCGGTACTAACCCCCGACATACACAAGGGGGTGGCTGGGCCAGAGCCTAAGCGATGCCCCGGTCGCTATCGAGCCGGGGCATCGCTTAGCCCGGATTATTCATGGTCCGGCGAGGAACTCGCGCACTGTGCTGTAGCAGAATTCGCAAGAATTCTGGCGTAACTCGCGTCCACGGACTGACTTCTTGCGAAGCCAGCTACGGGACCATGAATAATCCGGGTTAGGCTCTGCCCCAGCCACCGCTTTCTCGTGGCAAAATGTCTCATTTCAACCAATCCGTGAAGTTCATTCCGACCAAATCCCTGGCCTTGAAGCGGGTCGTTGATTATAACTATGAACCCCACTGGAATTTGCACGAATTCCATGACTTGGAATGAATTTCCAGATACCGCAGGAGCTGCAAGTTGCCGACATTGCTGATGGCGATCGCCGCGATCGGGTTCAGCGGCGTGCCGGGCGTCTTGCTCGACCGCCGCGGCGGGGCCGGCCAAGGGTTGGCGGCGATTCTGGCCGGCGGCGGCGCGGTCGTCGGCATCGGCAAGGTCGTCGAATGGCTGGCGATCGGCGGAACCCTGGAGGCCCATTACCCCTGGCCGCTGTTGCCCGGCGTCACGTTTCACCCGGCGGTCGACGTCATCTCGGCGATTTTCCTGCTGCCGGTGTTCGTTTTGGCGTTGACCGGCTCGGTGTACGGGCTGGGCTACTGGAGGCAGGCCGAGCACCGCGACAACGGCCGCAAGCTGCGGCTGTTCTATGGACTCTGCCCGGCCGGAATGGCGCTGTTGGTGGTGGCCCGTAATTCCGTGATGTTCCTGCTGGGTTGGGAGATCATGGCGCTGGCCGCGTTCATGCTGGTGACGACCGAGGACGACCAGGCGGCGGCTCGCCGCGCCGGCTGGATCTATCTGGTGGCCACGCATATCGCCTCGTTGTCGCTGTTCGCGATGTTCGGCTTGTTATGGGCGGCGCGGGGCACGTTCGATTGGTTGCCGCCCGATCCCGACGCCGCGCCCTTGGACATGAATACGGCGACGGCCGTGTTCCTGTTGGCCCTGGTGGGATTCGGTTTCAAGGCGGGCGTCATGCCGCTGCACTTCTGGCTTCCCGGAGCGCACGCGACGGCGCCCAGCCACGTCTCGGCGTTGATGTCGGGCGTGCTGCTCAAGATGGGCATCTATGGGCTGGTGCGAGTCACGTCGCTGTTTCCCGATCCGCCGCTGTGGTGGGGCGCGGCGCTCTTGGCGCTGGGCGTGCTGTCGGGAGTCTTGGGCATCGCCTGCGCCTGCGGCCAGCACGACCTCAAACGCCTGATGGCCTACAGCAGCATCGAGAACATCGGGATCATCGTGATGGCGCTGGGGCTGGCGATGATCGGGCGCGCATGGGATCGTTACGATTGGGTCGTGCTGGGGCTTGCCGCGGCGCTCTTGCACGTCTGGAACCATTCGTTGTTCAAGGCATTGCTGTTTTTTTGCGCCGGATCGGTGGTCCACGCCTGCGGTACGCGCGAGCTCGACTCGTTGGGCGGGCTGTCGCGCCCGATGCCCGCGACGGCGCTGTTGTTTTTCTTGGGGGCGGTGGCGATCTGCGGCCTTCCTCCTTTGAACGGGTTCGTGAGCGAGTTCCTGCTGTATAACGGGCTTTTGAGCACGCTGGGCATCGGCGAGGGGCCCAAGTGGTCGGCGGCGGCTTTGGCCGTTCCGGCACTGGGGCTGATCGGCGCCTTGGCGGCGGCCGCCTATATCAAGGCTTACGGCACGGCGTTTCTTGGCGCCGCCCGTTCCGAGTCGGCGCGGCACGCCCACGAGGCGCCGCGCACCATGCTGGCGCCCATGGCCTGTTTGGCCGCCGCATGCGTGCTGTTGGGATTATTCCCCATGTGGATCACGCCCCTGCTCGACCGGGCGGTTGGCGTTTGGGCCTGGGAGGCGGCCGGCAGCGGGCTGAAGCCGGTGGCGACGTTGGCGCCGTTGGGCACGGTGGGCGCGATGGGGTTGGCCTTGCTGGCGGCGGTTGCGCTGCTGGCGGTGGTGCTACGCCTGCTTTTGCGGCGGGGCGAGGTCGAGTCGTCGGTCACCTGGGGCTGCGGATATTCGGCCCCCACCGCCCGGATGCAGTACACGTCGAGTTCATTCGCCGAGATGCTGGGCAAGCTCTTCGCCTGGGTGCCGCCGGCGCACTCGCGCGGGCCGCGAATCCAGGCCCTTTTCCCGCCCGAGGCCCGCTTCGACAGCGCGGCCGTCGACGAACGGGGCGAGGAGTTGCGGATACCGGCGCCACGGCTGTTGGTTCGCCCGTTACACTGGTATCGCGCGGGGCGGGAAGCCGGGGTGCAGGTTTACCTGGTTTGCATGTTCGTCGTGTTGTTGGCGCTGTTGGTTTGGAGATGAGGAAGGAGGCGTTAGGCGTTAGGCGTTAGGCGATAGGCGATAGGCGATAGGCGCCTGACCTGAAAGGGAGGTTAGCGGTTAGAGAGTAAAGGTTAGGTTTCAAATTCTAACCTCTAACCTCTAACCTCTAACCTCTAACCTCTAACCTCTAACCTCTAACCTCTAACCTCTAACCTCTAACCTCTAACCTCTAACCTCTAACCTCTAACCTCTAACCTCTAACCTCTAACCTCTAACCTCT
>DATKSN010000123.1:0-28588 GCA_035531595.1 Pirellulales bacterium
GTCACGCCATCCATACGCAACGTCTTAACAGAGATGTCTCGCATGGAGGCGGACCCCAGTGGCAAGGTTATCGGTTTCGTCATGGATTGGCAACGCCGCGGCGGTTTTGTGCGGCGGTTTTGGGGCAGTCACCGATCGGGCCACGCCAGGCCGCCTGTAGCCGGCAGACGGTCTACGAGGAAGGCCGAACGAAGACATCCATCATCTTGCGATCAACTGGGCAGGCTGGGCAAGCAGGAATCCATCGCCAGAAGATGGTTAGTGGTGTTCCGCCGCGACCAAGATCATCGATCCGGCCAGGTGGTTTCCAGATGCGTCGTCGCGTCGAAGACTTAGTTTATTCGACAACATCCAAGAAATCGACCCCAATCGACCCCAATCGCCCCCCCTCGCTTCATAGAGTTACCGTAGTGACTTCTTCAGAATTCAAGCGATTGATTAAAGACATCCATAGTCCGAAGGCAAGATGGTGGGTTAGGAAGGCTTCGATTGCCGGGGCCGCAAGCCCCTTGCCTCGACGTAAACCGTTGCTGGTACAGTGGTACGGACCTCTCCCACTTGGTCAAGGCGTCGATGGCAGAGTCCCTCGCCTGGCTTTGCCCCGCCTCACCTGCGCCGCGCGCCGCTGGTGACAAATGGGCGGCCGACGGGTACGATTGGAATTGAAGCGACGGGGTGAAAAGTGTTCGGAATTGATTACGCATTCAGTGTCGCCGAGGATCTGGCCGAGTTGCGTGCTCATCATCGCAAACGGATTCTCGACCAGATCGACGAACAATTGACGCACCAACCAACCGAGGAGACTCGCAACAAGAAGATCGTTCGGGGCCTCGTTCCGCCGTGGGAACACGAAGAACCAGTCTGGGAACTGCGGGTTGGCGAATTCCGAGTCTTCTATGACGTGAACGAAGAGAAGGCCCGCGTCACGGTTCGCGCGATCCGGCAGAAGCCGCTGCACAAAACGACGGAGGAAATCCTATGAAAACGGTTGCCATGGAAAAATCGGACCTCGATGCCTGCGTGGCGAGCGCGCGATCGGATCGAATCATCGTGACTCGCGACGGCAATCCCGTCGCACTGATCTTCGGGATCGAAGGAATGGACGAGGAACAGGTGCGGCTTGGCGCAAGCGACATGTTCTGGAAGCTCATTCGTGAGCGTCGCCATGAGGAAACGGTCGATCGAGCCGCCTTGGAGGAGAAACTGAAAAGTCGAACCGCGAGGCGCAGACGAGGCAAACCTTAATCGCCGGCAGGGGCGGAAAGAGGGGGCCGAAAGAAGACAGCCATCATCTTGCGATAAACCGGGCTGGCTTGGCAAACATGAATCCATCGCCACGATGAAAAAACTCAGGAAGGGACAAATCGAACATGCCTCGTTCCGAAGGGTGCATCACGATGGGTGAGGTGAATCATGCCGCGTTGCGGCTGACGCGCAGATCGCGACGGCGATGCGGGGGATCCCCCCTATTCTGGGACTGGACGACTTGGACGACTTGGACGCTAATATCCCCACCTTTTAGCAAATACCATCTTAGGCTTCACGCGGCCGACAATGTCTCATTCTCGAGCGCGTGAAGTGTAGTCATGCAAGAGCTTGCCGCCCAAATCGACGAGGCCGTGGCCGTGATTCGCCGGCAGTGGAGCACGCCCACGCGTGCGGGCATCATTTTGGGGACGGGCCTGGGGAGTTTGGCCGAGCAGATCGAGCGCGAGGCGGTGCTCGATTACGCCTCAGTTCCCCATTTCCCCCGTTCGACGGCCATCAGCCACGCCGGGCAACTTGTTTGCGGCCACTTGTGCGGCCTGCCGGTAGTGGCCATGGAAGGCCGCTTCCACGCCTACGAGGGCTACTCGTACCGGCAGATCACCTTTCCGGTGCGCGTGATGAAGGCCCTGGGAGCGGAATTGCTGATCGTCTCCAACGCATGCGGCGGGCTGAATCCGCAATACGCTTGCGGCGACGTGATGGTGATCGAGGACCACATCAACCTGATGGGCGGTAATCCCTTGGTGGGCGTGAACGACGACCGGCTTGGGCCGCGTTTCCCCGACATGTGCCGTCCCTACGACGTGGCGTTGCTTGCGCGGTCCTTGGAAATTGCCCGTCGCGAGAACTTCGCCGCCCACCGAGGCATCTACGTGGCGGTGATGGGGCCGAACCTGGAAACGCGCGCCGAGTACCGCTTTCTGCGGTTGATCGGCGCCGACGTGGTCGGAATGTCGACCGTGCCCGAAGTTCTGGTGGCGGCGCATGCCGGCATGCGGGTGCTGGGGCTGTCGATTGTTACCGATATGTGTTTGGCCGATGCCCTCGAGCCGGCCGACATTGGGCGCATTCTGGCGCACGCGGCCGCCGCTGAACCGAAGTTGCGCAAAATCGTGCTGGGGATTCTGCAGCGGGAAGCGGCCGGCGCAAGTTAGAGCCTATCCCAGGCGGGCTTCGCCCGCCTGGGCCTATTTTAATAAGCGCTGTATGGCGCGGGAAGCGGGCGGTTGGCACCAACCAGATCCAAAAAAAGGCGTCGCCGCACATGCGTCGCCGCACGGCGGTTTCGGCGCAGCCGAAAATGCCGAAGAAAAACTGGCAAAACCGTACCTGTACCGACAAGGAAATCCGTCTCGGCGGATTGCCCGGCTTTGGATGCGTTAAGACTTCTTCACCCGCAACGCCCATCTGTGCCACGCGCGCCGAAGCTTTCGTCGGGTAAAGGTACGGTTTTGCCAGTTTTTTCGGAGCGCGGGAAGGCGCCCCTCGGGCCGACAGCAGGACGCCAATCGTCGACACGTATCGCCGAATTGGCGCCCAGTGCGAGTGACCACGAGGCCTGGCGACGGAGTACGGGTTCCTCTGGTATGTGGCCATGGCCAAACCGAAGAAACCGAAGGAGTCCAAGAGTCGCAAGCAACGTCGCCCGTACACCCTCCACAAGCCCAATGGAGTGCTTAGCCCAACAAGGGTCCAGGCTGTAGGGCCCCAAGCACTTCGAGATCGTCGCCGTCGATCCTGCCAAAGGATGTTCCGAGTGGATGCTCTGCGACTTCTACGGCGACGTGCTCGTTCCTCCCGCGAAAGTCGACCATTCCAAGCTTGGCTTCGACTTGGCGACGCTACGGCCCCGCCTGGCCGGGCGGTTCTGGGATAGGCTCTTAGGCTACCGCGAGGCCTTGGCACGCTCGCTGAGCCTGGCGACCACGGCCATGAATTCCTTCCGCGCCGCCGCCAGGCCCGCGACGGTTTTGGAACCGGACGAACGCACGTAATCGAGAATGATCTTTTCGGCGGCCACGAACTCCGGGGTGATGTCGGCCACGGCCGAGGCGATCTCGATCGGAATATTCGTCACGCCGTTGGCATCGCCGTGCAGCAACTCGCCCTGTCGGACCACCAACCCTCCCACGCGAACCGGGAGACCGACGTGCAGGATGTGGCAATAGGCGTGGGCGCAGAGGGTCGCGCCCGTGAACACCGGGTACTTCAGCGCCCGGACCTGGTCGAGGTCGCGGCCGCCGCCCGAGGTGATGAGGCCCGCGGAGCCAAACGCCTGGTACGTCGAACACATGACTTCCCCGAACGTCGCGGCCACCGGCGCGTCGTCGAGATCCTGGAACACCACCACCGGCGGCCCAGGCAACTCGGCAAAGCCCGCCACCTGCTGGTCGAGGCTGCCATAGGCGTCGCCCTTGGGCGGCGCGGCGTCGCTACGAAAACAAGCCGTACTCGCGAAACCGACCATGGGCGGCAGTTCGGGAAAGCCCGCGCGGATACGACCGTCCATGTAGCCGCGGTTGCGCGGACGGACGTCGAACAGTTCGATGACGTTACAGATGGTGGGCGTATCGAAGGCGGCGAGCTTGGCGAGGGGTGAGGTGGGCAAGGACATGGTGCGAGTTATCAGTGGTCAGTGGTCGGTGGTCGAGGGTTCAGGGTTCGGGGTTCAGAATAATGACGTCGGTCGCGCGTCCTGAACCCTGAACCCTGCGTCCCTCAATTCTATTGCCTAACGCCTAACGCCTAACGCCTGCCTAGATGTCGTAGTACAAGCAGAACTCGTAGGGGTGCGGGCGTAAGCGCATGGCGTCGACTTCCTTCTCCCGTTTGTACTTGATCCAGGTCTCGATCACGTCGTAGGTGAACACGTCGCCGCGGAGCAGGAAGTCGTGGTTCCGCTCGAGGGCGTCGAGGGCCTCTTCGAGCGAGCCGGGCGTCTTGGGCACTTCGGCCAACTCCTCCGGCGCGAGGTCGTAGATGTCCTTGTCCAAGGGATTGCCCGGATGGATCTTGTTCTGGATGCCGTCGACGGCCGCCATCATGATCGCCGAAAACGACAGGTAGGGGTTGCAACTCGGGTCGGGACAACGGAACTCGATCCGTTTGGCCTTGGGGCTGGGACTGTACATCGGAATGCGGCACGAGGCCGAACGGTTCCGCTGCGAGTAGGCCAGGTTCACCGGCGCCTCGTAGCCCGGAACCAGACGCTTGTAGCTGTTGGTCGTCGGATTCGAGAAGGCCAGAATCGAAGGCGCGTGCTTCAATAGCCCGCCGATGGCGTGCAAGGCCATTTCGCTCAAGCCGGCGTAGCCGCTGCCCGCAAACAGCGGCTCGCTCCCCTTCCAAAGCGAGATGTGGGTATGCATGCCGGAGCCGTTGTCGCCGAAGAGCGGCTTGGGCATGAACGTGACCGTCTTGTTGTACTTCTTCGCCACGTTCTTGATGATGTACTTGTACAAGCACATCGCGTCGCCCATCTTGACCAACTCGAGGAACTTGAGATCGATCTCGCATTGGCCGGCGGTGGCCACCTCGTGATGCTGGGCCTCGACGTCCAGCCCGCAGTCGATCATGGTCTGCATCATCTCGTTGCGGATATTCATCAACTGGTCGGCCGGCGGCACGGGAAAATAGCCTTCCTTGTGACGCAGCTTGTTACCCAGGTTGGGATTTTCGACCCGGCCGCGGTTCCATTCGCCCTCGATCGAATCGATGTGGTAGTACCCCTCGTGGGCCCGCTGGTCGTAGCGGACGTCGTCGAAAATGAAGAACTCGGCCTCCGGGCCGATGTAGCAGGTGTCGGCGATGCCGGTGCTCTTGAGATAATTCACCGCCTTGCGCGCCACGTTTCGCGGGTCGCGGGAGTAGTCCTCGCGGGTGATCGGATCCTGAATGTTGCAGATCATCCCGATCGTGGGCAGGGTGGTGAACGGGTCGATCACCGCCGTTTCCGGCTGCGGCACGAGAAGCATGTCGCTTTCGTTGATCGCCTGCCAGCCGCGGATGCTCGAACCGTCGAAGCCCAGCCCGTCCTCGAACACGTCTTCTTCGAGTTTGTTGACCGGAATGGTGAAATGCTGCCAAATCCCGGGAAAGTCCATGAAGCGGAGGTCAACCGCCTTCACGTTTCGTTCGCGGCACAGGGCCAATACCTCTTTAGGCTTCACAGGTCCAACTCCCAACAAAGGACAATAAGGTTTCCACAAGGGGCCGGCAGCCGAGCCAATCGAGTGCCGCCCTAGCCCGGATTATTCATGGTCCCGTAGCTGGCTTCGCAAGAAGTCAGGCCGTGGACGCGAGTTACGCCAGAATTCTTGCGAATTCTGCTACAGCACAGTGCGCGAGTTCCTCCCTGGACCATGAATAATCCGGGCTAGTCGGCCAAAACGGCATCATAGCGCATAATACACGGCTGACAATAGCCTCGGGAGATTTTTTGTCAATGACCCGCCTCACGTTGCCGCCGGGACGCCGATGATCTAGAGTCTATATATACTTCACGCGGCCGGGAATGACACATTCGCAAGTCTGCGCACCAAACCCGCGGCGCAAGCAAGGCCAGTCGTTACGCTCCTTGCTTGCGCCGCGGGTTAGTGTCGGAGCCGGCCGCGTGCGGTATATCGTCTACGGCGGCGCGGCAATGCACTGGCATACTCCAATCCAAAATCCAAAATCCAAAATCCAAAATCCGGTGCTGGCGATCGACGGCGGTCCCGCCGCGTTGCCGTGCGGACCGCCGGCCTGGCCGCTGGCCGATCCCGATGTGCTGGCCGCGCTGGAGCGTGCCTTTGCCGACGGAAGTTGGGGTCGATACCTGGGGCCGAACGTCGAGCGTCTGGCGACCGCCTTGGCGGAGTACCATGCGGTCGAATACGTCACGCTCTGTTGCTCGGGCACGTTTGCCGTGGAGTTGGCCCTGCGAGGGCTGCAAATCGGCGCCGGCGACGAAGTGCTGATGGCCGGGTACGACTTTCCCGGCAACTTCCGCGCGATCGAGTCGGTCGGAGCACTGCCGGTGCTGGTGGACGTCGATCCCCTGAATTGGAACCTCGATCCGGGCCGATTGCCGGCCGCCCGCGGCGAGCGCACGCGCGCGGTGCTGGTTTCGCACCTGCACGGGGGCCTGGTGCCGATGGTCGAGGTCGTCGAGTTTGCCCGGCAGTACGGGCTCGTGGTCGTCGAAGACGCCTGCCAAGCGCCGGGAGCCACGGTCGAGGGGCGCCTCGCCGGAACCGCCGGCGACGTGGGTGTCCTCAGTTTCGGCGGCAGCAAGCTCCTGACGGCCGGGCGCGGCGGCGCCATCCTGACGCGGCGGGCCGACATCCACCAGCGAGCCAAAATCCATTGCGAAAAAGGAAACAACGCCTTCCCGCTCAGCGAGTTGCAAGCCGCCGTGTTGTTGCCGCAATTGGCCAAGCTCGACGGACGCAACGCCGCGCGACGGTTCGCCGCCGACCGGTTGGCGCGGGGGCTGGCCGGCGTGCCGGGCGTTCGGACGTTGTCGAACCGCGCCGGGGACTTTTCGCCCTCGTTTTACAAGCTGGGCATGCAGTTTTCGTCGAACGAAATGGCCGGCCGCTCGCGCGCGGAATTCGTCGCCGGCGCGCAGGCGGAAGGCGTGGCTCTCGACGCGGGCTTCCGGGGTTTCGCCTTGAGGACTTCGCGCCGGTGCCGCGCGGCCGACGACCTGGCGGAGAGCCGCCGCGCGGCGGCCGGCATGGTGGTACTGCACCACCCGGTACTGTTGGAAGACGGGGCCGTCATCGATCAGGTGGCGTCCGCGATCGAAAAGGTGGTTCGTGTCTTCAGCCTAACGCCTAACGCCTAACGCCTATATAACGCCTAACCCGGATTATTCTTGGTCCCGGGAGGAACTCTCGCACTGTACTGTAGCAGAATTCGCAAGAATTCTGGCGTAACTCGCGTCCACGGCCTGACTTCTTGCGAAGCCAGCTACGGGACCATGAATAATACGGGCTAACGCCTCTTGGCCCCATCCGCGATGAAATTTCTGGTGACCAACGACGACGGCATTGACGCGCCCGGCCTGGCGGCGCTCGATCGGCTGCTTGCGCCCTGGGGCGAGCGACTGGTCATCGCTTCAAGCGCTCCCCGGTCGGGCTGCAGCCATCAGGCGACGACCGACAGGCCGCTGAAGATTGCCCGCCGCGGCGACGGATGGCACGCCATCGACGGCACCCCGGTCGATTGCACGCGAATCGGTCTGAATCACTTGAACGAAGGCATCGACTGGGTGCTGGCGGGCATCAACCAAGGAGGCAACCTTGGGGCCGATGTGTTCATGTCGGGCACGGTGGCCGCGATCCGCGAGGCGGCGCTGTTGGGCAAGCCCGGCATCGCCGTTTCGCAATATCGCCGCCGGCGAGAGGAAGTCGATTGGTCGCGAGCCGCACGTTGGACCTCTCGGGTGCTGCAATTCCTGTTCGCAAAGCCACCGGCGCCGGCCACGTTTTGGAACGTCAACCTGCCCGACCCCGAAACCAACGTGGAAATGCCCGATATCGTCGATTGCCCCGTCGATCCGCACCCACTGCCCGTCGCGTATCGTCGCCAGGCCGGCGAACTGGTGTACCAGGGCGATTACCAAAACCGGCGGCGAGAACCGGGAAGCGATGTGCAGCTTTGTTTCGCGGGCAACGTCACCGTCTCGCGAATAACTCTCGCCTGCTCCGCGGACTTGCTACCGGCAAGCAAGTGCTGAAAATGCCGCTTCCGGCGTTTCATGGCTCGATTGGTCGGAAGGCCGCTGGGCCTTGGAAGGCACGGGATCCTGGGCCTGCAAAATATCGAGCAAGGCCTCGCGCAGCTCGGATCGCACCACGCGCACATGCGGCGGGGCATCAATACCCAGGCTCACGCGGTTGCCCGACACCCGATTGATGGTGACGGTGATTTGATCGCCAATAACCAGCTTCTCGCCAATTCGTCGGCTTAGCACTAGCATCTTTTTCCTCCTTGAAATATCGGTCGTTGCCGTAGTTCGGGGACTCAAAAGCTTGCAAAACCGATGCCAAAATCAGCCAATGCGGTATGGATGCGATTATTTTGTCGTAAAGCATTATGGAAAAATGACTTAAGGCATAAAATCGCTGTCCGCGTGTTGGCGGTTGCTAGCAACGAACCGGCAAAAGTGTCTCAAAACCAGCCGAACATCGTCTCGAAATGATCCGACGTTGGATTGATTTGCTCCATGTTGGAAGCAAAACGGCCACCAGTGGATACCCGAATTATTCATGGTCCCACACGTCCCACACTAACCCGCAGCGCAAGCAAGGCCCAGCGTTGGACTTATCCCGTTCAGTGGTCGCCCGTTCCGACGTTCGCCCGCTCACTATGCACAATCCGGTCGCACCTTCGGGATCGGCACGAAAGCGGTAAATCTACGCCGTGCCGGCGAACGATTCCGAAACCCCTCCCAAAGAGATCCAAAAGAGCGTGGGGGTAAGGCGAAGGATGGCGCGGCAATTGGATGCCGCTTTCGCGGCTCGCTCAGACGTCATGGGGTATTCGGAAGTCGTTTTTTTTCGCTTCGCCGCCGTTTTGTTTTTCGCACGTTCGTTGCTGCGCAACGAGCGTGCTTTTTCCGGGAAAATGATCCCTACCGATTCGTGGGCCGCTCGGCGGACCCGTGGAGCTTGCGCCGCGGGTTGGTGTGACGGCAGTCTGCGCTCGTTCCGCAGGGACCATGAATCATCCGGGCTGGCCTTTGAGCGGGTCGTTGATTTTTTATCACGAGGGGGCTTGAACTAAAGGCCCTCATCCCCTTATACTTGGACGTTTTGGATCGTCCGCGATGAGAGTGTCAGCCCATGAAAATCCGCGCCAGCGTCAAACGCATTTGTGAAAACTGCAAACTCGTTCGCCGGCGAGGCGTTGTTTTCGTGGTCTGCACCAATCCCCGCCACAAGCAGCGCCAGGGCTGATGTCCTCGCCGCGTCAGGGGTGGGTGGCGTGAAGGCCGCCCCTATGTCTGTCGAGTTTTATCTCTAGAAATGTCAACGGAGTCAACGAGTTATGCCGCGTCTCTTGGGTGTGGATATTCCCAGTGATCGGCCCACGATCGTGTCGCTGACCTACCTCTACGGGGTGGGCAAGAAGATTGCCCGCGAGTTGTGCCACAAGGCCGGGGTGGATCCTCAAGCAAGGGCCCGCGATCTGGCCGAAGACGAGATCGCCCGCATGGCGGCGCTCTTGGATAAAGATTACGTCGTCGAAGGACAGTTGCGCCGACAGGTGGCGCAGAATATCGCCCGCCTGCGTGATATCGGTTGCTACCGGGGCATCCGGCACCGTCGCGGCCTGCCGGTTCGCGGTCAGCGCACGCGCACGAATGCGCGCACCAGGAAAGGCCCGAAGAAAACCGTCGCCGGCAAGAAGGGCGTCAAGGACTTGAAGTAAGCCGGGCTGAAATAAATTGATCCGGAAGTAAGAGCCTATCCCAAAACCGCCAGGCAGGCGGGACGCCCGCGCCACAACGGCGGCTTGGGATAGGCTCTAAGAAATAAGTTGTCTCAACGCCAACCGATCGGGAGCTGATATTTCGTGTCGAAAAGCAAGCGACGCAAGGTCCGCCGCAACGTCACGTTGGGCGTGGCCCATGTGAAGGCCACGTTCAACAATACGACGGTGACCATCACGGACACCAAGGGAGACACCCTGTGCTGGGCCAGCGCCGGCACCTGCGGCTTCAAGGGAAGCCGCAAGAGCACGCCCTTCGCAGGGCAATGCGCCGCCCAACAGTGCGCCGAAAAAGCGTCCAAGTTCGGCGTCAAGGAGGTCGAAGTGCGTGTCAAGGGGCCTGGCAGCGGGCGCGAGAGCGCCATCACCGCCTTGCAGTCGGCCGGATTGACCGTCAAGAGCATCGAGGACGTCACGCCGTTGCCACACAACGGCTGTCGACCGCCGAAGAAGCGCCGCGTCTAGAACATCCCGCAAGACCGATTTAAGAAACGTCAAGAACTTCCATGGCACGTCATACCGGACCTGTTTGTCGCCTTTGTCGCCGCGAGGGGATGAAGCTGTTTCTCAAGGGTACGCGCTGCGATACCCCCAAGTGTGGTTTCGAGCGCCGTGAAAACGCGCCGGGCATGCACCAATACCGCCGCGGCAAGCTTACCGATTACGGCCTTCATTTACGCGAAAAGCAGAAGGTCAAGCACTACTACGGCATCCTCGAGCGACAGTTTCGCCGCTATTTCACCGAGGCGCAGCGTTCCAAGGGGAACACGGGCGCCACGTTGATGAGCCTGCTGGAGCGTCGTTTGGACAACGTCGTGCATCGTCTTGGGTTCGGCCAAAGCCGCGCCCAGGCTCGGCAATTGGTTTGTCACGGCCATATCACGGTCAATGGCCGGCGGGTCGACGTCCCCAGCTACCTGCTCAAGCCGGGCGACGTGGTTCGCGTCAAGAACCGGGCGAAGAGCCTGCAGGCCGTGCAGGCCAACCTGTCCGAAAACCAAAGGCAATTGCCCGATTTCCTGAGCCTGGTCGACGGCCCGTTGCCGGAAGGCTGCCTGACTCGCTTGCCCGAGGAGTTCGACGTCTCGATTCCGGTGCGGACGCAGTTGATCGTCGAGTTGTGCTCAAAGTAAACGCGGAGGCTTTCCATGCGGATTCGTTGGCGCGGGCTTGAATTGCCCAGTCTGGTAACGTGCGATCATGCGTCCCTGACGGCGACGTATGGCAAGTTTGTGGCGGAACCGTTTGAACGCGGTTTCGGCGTCACCGTCGGCAATAGCCTGCGGCGCATCCTGCTTTCGAGCCTGGAGGGCAGCGCGGTGACCCAGGTCAAGATCCAGAAAGCCCAGCACGAGTTCACCACCTTGCCGGGCGTCGTCGAGGACGTGACCGACATCGTGTTGAACGTCAAGTCGCTGGTGGTCAAGAACCATAGCGAGAGCACCAAGGTGCTCCGCATCGAAAAGCACGTCAAGGGGGTGGTCACCGGCGCCGACGTCAAGAGCGACGACTCGCTCGAGGTGATCAACAAGAACCATGTGATCGCCACGCTCACCGAAGATGTCCCCTTTGAACTGGAGATGGTCGTCGAGAACGGGCGCGGCTACATCCCTTCGACCGAGCACAGCCCCAACGTCGAAATCGGAATCATTCCGGTCGATGCGGTCTATAGCCCGGTGGTGCGCGTGCGGTATGAAATCGAGGAAACGCGCGTCGGCCAGAAGACCAACTACGATAAGTTGACCTTGGAAATCTGGACGAACGGTTCGGTGGGGCCTGAAATGGCGCTGGTCGAGGCAGCCAAGATCCTCCGCAAGCACCTGAACCCGTTCATTCAATACAGCGAGCTGGGCTCGCAGATTTTCGCCGAGAGCCGGTCGGCGGGCGGTTTCGTGAACGACGCGGCGATCGAGCAGAAGCTGAGCATGAGCTTGGCCGAATTGAACCTTTCGGTGCGGGCGATGAATTGCCTCGAATCGGAAAACATCCGCACGATCCGCGATCTGGTTTCTCGCAGTACCGACCAGTTGCTCGACATCCGCAACTTCGGCGACAACTCGCTGACGGAAGTCCGCGAGAAGCTCTCCGACCTGGGCTTGCGTCTGGGAATGCGGGTGCCCGCGACCAGCGGCGTCTGAGGGAGAAGGCGTTAGGCGAGGCGATAGGCTTTAGGCGATAGGCTTTAGGAACGATGCCCATCGCCTGACCACTGACACCACTGACCACTGACCTAACTACCATGCGACATCGAAGAAAAGGCCGCACACTGGGGCGTTGCCCCAGTCACCAGCGTGCATTGCTACGGAACTTGGCCACGGCCCTGTTCTTGACCGAGCGCGACGCCGAGGACGACGAGAACGCACCCAAAGTCAAGGGTCGGATCGTGACCACACTGCAAAAAGCCAAGGAGGTGCGCAGCGTGGTTGAGAAGTGCATCACGCTCGCGCGCCGTTCGCTGGCCGCCCAGGAGGCGGCGGCGGAATTCGAAACCGACTCCGATCGCAATTCCGACGAGTGGCGCCGCTGGCGCTCAAGCGACAAGTGGCAAAAGTGGGCGGCTGCCATGGCCCCGGTGGTCAAGGCGCGCCGCCGCGCGCTGGTGATGCTCGGCGACAAACAGGCCGTGCGCATCCTGTTTGCCAAGATCGCTCCGCGCTTCGCCGACCGCGACGGCGGCTACACGCGCGTCGTGCGGCTGGCTAAACCGCGCCTGGGCGACGCCGGCACGCGGGCCATCCTGGAGTTCGTCGGAGTCCGCGATCGGGCGGCCCGTCGCGCCGTGGCCCCGCGTTTCGAGGATTCGGCCGCGGGCGGATCCTGAACCCTGAACCCTGCGTTCCTCAGTTCGCGTCCGCGTCGCGAAACGACCTGGCACCAGCGAGTTGGAGGTTGCTCGATGTCGCCTGTCATGGATGGCAACACCGGCATGGATGGCAACACCGGCACGGATGGCAACACCGGCTTCGACTTCACGTTCCATGTCCGGCGGTTGTGCGCCGACATCGCGGATCGCTTGCCGGAGATGGGGCACATCGACGTCGACCGCGTCGCGCTGCGGTTTTGCCAGGCCCGTTCGGCTGGCAGGCACGGTATCCACGCCACGCTCACCCCGTTGCGCTTCCAGGACGGCGCGCTGGTCACCGAGCGCGCGGGGCGCCGCTGGACGATCGAGAGGCTCTACGACGAGTCCGGCCGTGAGATGCTGTACCTGCTGAGCTTTTACTTGCCGCGGTTCCTGAACCATTCTTTTCAGGAGAAGCTGGTCACCGTTTTCCACGAACTTTGGCACATCGCCCCAGGCTTCAATGGCGACCTGCGCCGCCATCCAGGCCGTTGTTACGCGCATGGCCACGACGAGCGCGATTACGACCGCTTGATGGACCAGTTGGCGCGCCGCTGGCTGGCGCTGGCGCCACCGCCGGAAATCCACGAGTTCCTGCGTTACGATTTCCGCCAACTGCAAAGCCGCTACCGCGGCGTCTATGGCGCGCGGCTCGCCAACCCCAAGCTGATCCCCCTTTACCACAGCACGGACGTTAAACGGTAATCTCGGCGTCATCCCGCAATCCTCCCGCGTAACGCTCGCGGATCGGCGCGACGATATCACGCATGAACTCATCGACCTGCTCCGGTGCCCGCCCGACGAAGCTCGCTGGGTTGAGGGCGGCGGCCAGGTCGAGCGCGGTGAAGGCGGCGTCGCCCCGCAGCCGCTCGAACAGGTCGTTGGTCCCACCGTGCTGCTTGACGACGGCGGCCGCGGCCTGGCTGTGGCGGCGAATCCGTTCGTGCAGATCCTGTCGGTCGCCCCCGTTGGCCACGGCCGCCATCAAAATGTTCTCAGTCGCCATGAACGGTAGCTCGTCCTCCAATCGCCGGGCCATCACCCGCGGATAGACGACCAGGCCCGAGGCGATGTTCTGGTAGAGCAGAAGCACCGCGTCGATCGCCAGAAAGGCCTGCGGCAGCGTGAGCCGGCGGTTGGCGCTGTCGTCGAGCGTGCGCTCCAGCCACTGCGTGGCGAGCGTGTTGGCGGCGCTCGATTCGAGGCTGATCACGAAGCGGGCGAGCCCGCAGATTCGCTCGGCCCGCATCGGGTTGCGCTTGTAGGCCATCGCCGACGAACCGATCTGCTCGGCCTCGAACGGCTCCTCAATTTCCTTCATGCTTTGCAAAAGCCGCAGGTCGGTGGCCGCCTTGTGGGCACTTTGGGCCACGCCCGACAGTGTGGCCAGCACTTGCGAGTCGACCTTGCGCGAATAGGTCTGGCCGGTCACCGCGTAGCTCGAGTCGAAGCCGATTTTCAGGCTCACCAGTTCCTCGAGCCGCCGGACCTTGGCATGGTCGCCGCCCAATAGTTCCAAGAAGCTGGCCTGGGTGCCGGTCGTTCCCTTGACGCCGCGGGCTTTGAGGCCGGCCATCCGCCGCTCGACCTCGTCGAGATCCTGCGCCAGATCGTAGGCCCACAGGCATGCCCGCTTGCCGACGGTCGTGGGCTGCGCCGGCTGGAAGTGAGTGAATGCGAGGCAGGCCAGATCGCGGTGAAGCGAGGCGAATTTCCCCAGCCGGTCGATGACCCGCGCCAGCCGCGCCGCGATCAACGCCAGCGACTCGCGGATCAGGAGCAAGTCGGTATTGTCGGTCACGTAGCAACTGGTGGCGCCCCAATGGATGATGCCGCGGGCCGACGGGCAGACATCGCCGTAGGCGTGGACATGGGCCATCACGTCGTGCCGCATTTGTCGTTCGTAGCGGGCCGCCGCGGCCAGGTCGACGTCGTCCACATGATCTTTCAACTCGGCGATCTGCGCCGGACTGATCGGCAGCCCCAGTTCGGCCTCGGCCTCGGCCAGGGCCACCCACAGGCGGCGCCAGGTACGCGCCTTGCGCTCGGCGCTCCAGAGACGGCTCATCTCGCGCGAGGCGTAGCGCGCGATCAGGGGGTTGTCGTAGCGCTGGTTTTCGTCGGGCATGGTTACGGCCCAATGGACGGTGGCTGGGTCTGGTGGCCGGTGGCTGGGGTAGAGCCCGGCCGGGAATCATTTCCCATTTCAACGAGCGATACGGCCTTCCCAGGCCGTCTTCCGCTACGGACGGCCTGGGAAGGCCGTCCCACGACAGTGCGAAGGCGAACCGACGCCTCATGACGCAGCAACCACTGCTTCCGGTCCATGCCGCCGGCATAGCCCGTCAAGGTTCCATCGGACCCGATGACCCGGTGGCATGGAATGACGATCGAGATGGGGTTTCGTCCGATCGCGGCACCCACGGCCCGGACGGCCGTCGGTCGCTTGACACGCTTTGCCACATGCGAATAGGTACACGTTTCTCCAATGGGTATGCGCCGTAGCGAGTTCCACACCCTGCGTTGGAAATCCGTTCCCTCCAGTGAGGTCGGCAGGTCGAATTCAACGAGGTCGCCCGCGAAGTAGGCTTCGAGTTGCTCGCGGGCGGTCTTGAAAGGACCGGCATCTCGCCGCCAACTTCCGTCGCGCCGGGGCTTGGGCTTGTGCTCTTCAAAGTAGAGCCCCGCCAGCGCTTCGGCACGGGAAGCCAACAGCAGCAATCCGAGCGGGCTCTTGAATTCAGTGAACTGGGTCGATTGATGCATCGCCTTCCGTCTCATCGCAGTTGTCGTCTCCGACCCAGTTGGCTGACATTATATCGGGCGGCGGGCCGGTTGGGAGCACCAGGAGGAAAGTCGCCTTGATCCCGACGGGCGGCGACGGATAATTGCAATACTGAACATGATATCGCGAAAACTCCGGAAAAACAGGGGGTTTCTTGGCTTTTCGTGCATTTCCCGCTGTTCACTACGAATGTGCCGAAAATGGGGGCTTACGGGTGTCATGACACCCGCTATTTCCGTCGCCCCGAGGCCGATCCGGCTCGGGCGCTACTTCATCGTGGGGGGCTGGCTGGCCAAGTTGGCGAACGCCTCCCGACACCGCACGGCCTGTTCCCGCGACACGGTCAGGAAGCGGTGCCTCCCCGCGACCAACGGCGCGAAGCGGGTGACCCCCGTCTCCTCGACCGTCACTTGGCCCGCCTCGGACAGGCCGAAGTAGCCGCGGTCCGGATAGACCGCGTACAGCACGCTGGTCAGATCCCAGCACGGACGTTCGTGGGGCGGCGGGCTGTACCGGCGGTACGCTTCGGCGAGCGGGTGATTCTTCGCGTAGCCGAAGTCCTTCTCGATGCTCACGGACGGGTAGGTCACCGCCTGGCCTACCTCGAACCCGCTGAACATGATCGGCGACGGCCACTCCGCTACGAACTTCTTCGATGCCGGTAGATCCTCGATCACATTGTACTCGCGGTGGGTGCTGAATCCGCCGAGCGTGAACGCCCCGAACATGGCGGAGACGAGTTTCACCTTGTTGGCCGCTAGCTGCTTTCCGGTGAGTGGGCTCGTGTCGTCGGCCGGGGAGTCGAGCAGCCGGGCCAGGTTGGTGGCAAATCCGACCTGGACGATTACCACCGAGCCGTCCGGTCGCGCCGCAAGAACCCTCCGCAGCAGGGCGACCGCGTCCGGGGCGTCGGCCGACTTCTTCAGGGCGTGCGGGTAGCTGGCGTCGCGTGCCATGCCGAGGAACTTCCCCTCGTCGCCGGTCGCGCCGCCGCGGACCACGCCGACCGCGATGTTCGGGCGGCCGTAGAAGGTGTTCACCGCGTCGGCGAACGGCCCGGCGAGGTCGTGGTCCTTGGTGACGGTGACGGCCAGCAACTCGCACTCGCCGCGCGACTGGAGGGCGTGGATCATCCCGAGTGCCAGAACGTCATCCACATCATTGCCGATGTCGGTGTCGAAGATGATCGGGTCGGCCGCGCTCGCCGGGACGGCCGCGTAGGCCAGCGTCACCAAGATTAGTGCAATTCTCACGATACGTCCCCTTCTCGAAGGAACCATTTGATCTGCTGGAACAAGGATGATTCTACGGCCCGCCAGTACGAGACATAGTCGCCCGACTCAACGACGGCCACTGCCCCCTGTTGCCGACGGCGGGAATTGCTGAGTGGAGTCTCTTCAGCGACGGCGCGACGCTCGGCCGGGCTATTGGTCCTTCGGCGCCGCTCCCTGGGCATCCTCCTCCGCCGCAACCTCGACCGGCTTTCCCTTGGCGATCTCAGCCGGTTTGGGCGTGAGCACCAGCGTGACTTTGGTGCCCCGGGGCGGAATGCGAGCGGAATAGGCCTCGAACTGGAGCTCACTGGCATTGTCGGAGCTTTCGACGGGCACGTCGAGCATCGCGCCGGGAAAATTGGAAACGCAAATGAACTCGCCGTAGTCGGCCAGGTAGGTCTTCGCACCGGTTTGCTCATCCTCGTGCAATGAGCTCCCGCCAAAGACCCACGACTGCTCCATGGCCTTGCCGATGTTGACCCGCCGAATCCAATGGGGGGTCCATGGGTAAAGGTCGCCGAGCAGGTCGCCGAGGGTTTTCGCCTGGCGAATCCAATCTTGGGCTAGCGCGCGTTGTCGATTTCCCTGCTCATCGGTCCAGAAGAGGATGATCTCGATCGGCGTGCCGCGGGCCGGTTCGAACTTGGGAATCCAGTGGGCCGGGTTGCCCGGCTCCGCGCCCACCGCCAACAGCCCGGCATGCACCGTGAACGGCCGAACCGGCACGCTCAAGATCGACTCGTGCTCCTTGGTGCCCCTGGGACAAGCGAACATTTCCAATGGTCCCTCGCGAAGACAAACTTCGGCCACCATCACCACCCGTTTGCGCTTGACGTCGATCCAGACCGGCGCTGTGGAATCGAGACGCACCAGGCCGTCGGCGGCCGGCGCGTTGGTTGCCGGCGGATCGCCCTTGTCGGGCACGGCCACTGGCGTGGCGGGTTCATCCGCCCGCGCACAGGCCGCGACCAGCAGCAAACCCAAAATCCACGACGATCGCCGACGAATTCGCATGGCTCGATACCTCACTTTGTTCCGCGGGGAACAACCCACGATGGATCGCCAACTCCAGCATACCCGCTGATCCCAGTCGGGTTCAACCCGCAGCGCAAGCTCGCCGGGTCCGAGGCGCGGCCCACGAAACGGTAGGGATCATTTTCCGTAACGTCAGGCACGCACGTTGCGCAGCAACGGGCGTGCGAAAGAAAACGGCGGCGAAGCGAAAAAAAACGACTTCCGAATACCCCATGACGTCTGAGCGAGCCGCGTAAGCGGCATCCAATTGCCTCCCCACCCTTCGCCTTACCCCGCGGCCGTTTGGATCGCATGGGGAGGGGTTTCGGAATCGTTTTCTTTCGCGCGGCGGCGAGGCGGGGCGTGGGCGTCCTGGCGTTCGGCACGCGCGTCCCTCTAATCGTTGGAATCGCGAGCCTGCTTTTTGGCACGCTCCCGGTCGATCGCCCTGTTAAGCGTCGAGATCGTGACGTACCGGGACGCCGCGTCAGCGCGCCCAAGCTCTTCAATCGCGCTGTCGGCGCCGAGGACGTTCGCGATCCATTCACGCGCCCGAGGGTCTCCTGCTCGCGCCTGCGCCGTGGCTGACTGAGCGAGCCGCGAAAGCGGCATCCAATTGCCGCCGCGACAACGTTGAGATCGTCGCATACGTCGCGCAACGCGGACGCGCAAAACGCGGCTTCGGCGCAGCCGAAACTGCGCCCTGAAAAACTGGCAAAACCGTACCTGTACCGACAAGGAAATCCGTCTCGGCGGATTGCCCGGCTGTAGACGCGTTAAGGCTTCTTCCTCCGAAGCGTTCGTCAGTTCCCCAGCGCGCCGATGCTTTCGTCGGTTAAAGGTACGGTTTTGCCAGTTTTTCAGCGTTCGCCGTACGACCCGCGGCGTATGGGGCGTAACGGAGCGGCGGCGATGGCGAGCGACGATGCTGAACTGATTCGCGCACACACCGCTAAGCGCGGCGCGATTTACCGTGAACCTTCGTTTCGCACGATCACCCTTCGGTCGTGGCGCGAGATCGTGGAGGTCGCGTACGAGGAGGCGCTACTGGGCGATGACCGCGCACGCGTCTGGATACAACGAACCATTGGGCTCGCCGACGCGGCGCGTATTGAGCGCGCAGTACGCGCCGTCGCGTCGCACGTTAGCTTCACCGATATGCTCGACGCCGCCGCGGCCCAACGCGCACAAACCGCGCACGGCGGCACGCGTCCTGACCCAGCGCCACAGCGAGAGCGCGCCGTAAAGGAGCCTGACGAGGAGAATTACTGGTCGGTCGTCTTTGACGTCGTAACGCCCGCCGCCTGGGAGCGCCTCGTCGAGACGTCATGGGGTTATCGGAGATCGTTTTTTTCGCTTCGCTCCCGTTTTCCCGCCAACCTCTCGCGCGCCGCATGCGCCCAGGGGCTGTCGCCGGCCCGCTCGACGAAGGCGCGCCAGTGGGGTTCGGCGTCGTCGCGTCGTCCCAACTCGTCCAGCGTGCGCGCCAGGTGATAGTGCGCGTCGGGGTAATCGTGATGAAAGGCCAAAGCGCCCTCGAAGGCCGCCGCGGCCAGTTCATGCTGCCCCAGTTCGGCCAAGACACAACCGAGATTGGCGCGCGCCTCGACGTAATCCTCGTCCAGCTCGATCGCCATGTAATAGCGTTCGCGCGCCGCGGTGACGTCCCCCAAGCGGTAGAGCAATTCGGCGAGCAGAAAACAGACTTCGGCATTCGATCCACCCGCCGCCAGCGCGGCCCGATACGTTTCGGCCGCCGATTCCAGTTCACCGTCGTCTTCAAGGGCCGCCGCCATCTCGCGCAGTTCGGTGGGGCCGGCGGGCCGCGGCGCGACGGCCCGCGGATCGCCATAGGGCCGTGTGAGGGGCAGCGCCACGGATGGCTCGCCCGGCCGGCTGCCCTCGGGCGAACCGTTTTCAAAGTCGAAGCGGAATTGGCCGCCCGGCTCGATCAGGCCGTCGCCTTGGCGGAGCAACAGCTCTTTTCCCTCGACGATCACCGACAGTTGGGCCAGGGGGCGCGCGACGCCTGGCAAAAGCCGGCTGACCGCGGCAAGCTTCTTCTCGATGGCCTGGGGAGAAATACCCGCCGCCAGCAGATCGGCGAGCCGCCGAGCGGTGGCCACCTCCTGAAAGTCGAAATAGGCCAGCCGGCGCACCTCGCGTGCCGGCACGATCAGCCCCCGCCGTTGCCAGCGGCGGACCACCGCGACCGGCACGCCGGCGAGGTTCGCGAGCATGGCCGGCGTGTAGAGCCGGTGGATACTCTGTTCGCCTTCGACAAAACCGAGCCGCTGCCAAAGCTGGGTTTCGGTGAGGACCGTCAGTTCGCCGCGCTCGGCCGCCTGGCGCGCGCCGTCGCCGAGCAGTTCCGTCAAATCGTCCATTGGCAGTTCGGCTTCGCCCACGACGATCCAATCGACGCCGGCTTCCGGGCGTTCGACGGGCACGCCGCCATGCTCGCGCACGCGCTGCTGCGCTTCGCGCTTGGACATACTGGCCAGCTTGCCCACGAACGCGAGGCGCGCACCGGCGAGAGAAGTTGACGGCGGTGGGGAAGAATGGGACATGCCGTACTAGCCCGGATGATTCATGGTTCCGTAGCTGGCTTCGCAAGAAGTCAGGCCGTGGACGCGAGTTACGCCAGAATTCTTGCGAATTCTGCTACCACATCTTCAACTCCTCGAAAGCGCGCAGCACCGGAGCAACCCGCGGCGCCCGCGGAAGCGAATCCATATCCATCATCGCCGCATGGCGCAAAAAGTAAAGCCACACGTCCAGGCGGCCCCGCAGATCGTCCGCTTTTTTCGTGAACTTGGGGAGCTCGAGGACGTGGAATTCCAGGTCGTCCGTCAAGGCAAACTGGTGGGATGCGATCAAGCCGACTGGAGCGAACGTCTCAACGCCTCTGCGACCACGATCGGCCAATTGGAGGGAAGCCACAATGAGCATTGCTTCGGGGCGGGCACGATGGTCGAAACCCGTGTCGGCTGGAAACGCATCGAGCAAATCACGTCGGCCGACGAAGTGCGCGCGAAGCCCGACGGCGACGTCGCCGCCCCAGCCGAGCACTTGTAGCACTCCATCTCCTTCACCATCCGCACGAGGCGGACGGGGTCGTTTGCCCTGCCATCTCCGGGCCGGCGGGTGACGTATAACCACCACCCCCTGCCAATCCAACATCACCCCCCCAACACGGCGTAAGATCGGCGCGATTTTTTTGCCGTTTAGCAACTCCATGTTAGCAACAAATCAAATGCCGGTAGGGGCCGACATGCGTAATTCCCGTTGATTTTGATGGGACACCTGGGCGCGGGACGAGCGGTTGTTGCTGAAATGGTGTCGAATCGAACGATTTTGAAGCGATTTGGACCGAATTCGAGTGTAAATGAGTGCCGGTTTGGCCGTCGGGACGGATCACGAGCGATGCCCCGGCTAGATCGCGACCGGGGCATCGCTTAGGCTCTGCCCCAGCCACCGTGAATGTCTCATTCTCGACCGCGTGAAGTATAGCGTACGGCCGCTCGCGATATAATGTCCGGCAGCATGCACCACATTTACCTCGATCACAACGCCACCACGCCGCTCTTGGCCGAGGTGGCCGAAGCGATGGCCCGCTGCCAGACCCAGGGGCCGGCCAACCCGGCCAGCCAACACTGGGCGGGCCGCCGGGCGCGGCAGGCCCTGGAAGACGCGCGGGAGGGTGTCGGCCGGCTGCTGGGCGCCGACCTTGCTTCGGCCCACGCCGACCGCGTGATTTTCACCAGCGGCGGCACCGAGGCGAATAATCTGGCCCTCTTCTCCTTGGCCGTCGGCCCGCCCGCCCATCTCGTCATCTCGGCGATCGAGCATCCGTCGGTGGCCGGTCCCGCCGCTTGGCTCGAGCGGCAAGGTTGGCGCGTCGCGCGGCTCGGCGCCTCATGCGATGGACAGGTGCTCGCCGACGAGCTTCCAAGCCTGCTCCAAGCCGATACCCGCGCGGTGTCGGTGATGCTGGGCAACAACGAGACGGGGGTCTTGCAGCCGATCGAGCGCGCCAGCGCGATCTGCGCCGGAGCCGGTGTTCCGGTGCATACCGACGCCGCGCAGGTCGCCGGCAAGTTGCCCCTGGACTTCCGCGAACTGGGCGTGTCGGCCATGACGATTTCCGCCCATAAGTTCCATGGTCCGGTCGGGATCGGCGCGCTGCTCGTCCGGCGCGACGTCGAGCTACAACCACTCTTGCACGGTGGCTTTCAACAAGGCGGCCTGCGGCCAGGCACGGAAGGAGTCGCGCTGGCGGTCGGTATGCACGCGGCGCTGGCCGCCTGGCAACGGGACGCGGTGGGCTATGCCCCACGGCTGAGGGCGCTGCGCGACGAATTCGAACGCGAGCTGCTGGCCGCTCGCCCGGAGTTGGTGGTCAACGGCGCGGGCGCTGGGCGGTTACCACACACTTCAAACGTCGCCTTCACGGGTGTTGACGGGCAAGCGATGGCCATGGCGCTCGACCTGGCGGGTGTGGCGTGTTCGACCGGTTCGGCCTGCGCCAGTGGGTCGAGCGAACCTTCTCCCACACTGGTGGCGATGGGCTTGGCCAAGGAGCGTTACGAGGCCTCGGTGCGGTTCAGCTTCGGCCGCGACACGACGCCCGCCGACGTGGCGGAAGCCGTTCGCCGTATCCTCCAAGTTTACAATGACTTGCGGCTCAAGAACTCCAGCCGAAAAAACGCCCGGATGGGTCGCAAAGACGGCGGCCATTCGGTATAATCGCTCAGGTTGTCGCAGCCCCTGTCGGGTCGTTGTTGGTGAAACGGGCCTTTTTTCAAGTAGGACGGACCCGAACTTTGGTGAACGGCGTCTACTATATTCCGCTTTCCGCGGGCGAGGCGCCTGTCGGCCGTGATGCGGCGCGCCGGACGCCTCCGCGCGACACGCCCGCGCGCTCGATGCTCTTGCGAGAGTACATCGCGGGCGCGGAAAACCTGCTGGCCGTCGATGCCATCCAGCGCTTGCTCGCGGCGATTTCGAACACGCCGTGCAATGCGGCTCCTCTCGACGACACAGCGGACGACGCACTGGGATCACCGCCGCCGGGATCACCGCCGCCGGCTGACTACAATCCTTGGGTATTGTATGGAATGCCTGGCACGGGCAAGTCGCACCTGGCGCGGGGTCTGGCGGCCGAGTGGTCGCGTCGCCGCCCGGCGGAGACGGTAACGTGCCTGACCGCGACGGAGTTCGCCGGCCAGTTCGTCGAAGCGATCGAAGCACTCGCGGTCGACGCCTGGCGCGCTCGGCTGCGCCGGCCGGGCCTGTTCGTCCTGGAAGACGTGGGCCAACTCGTCACTAGGCCCGCCGCGCAAGCGGAATTGGCGCAAACGCTCGACGCGCTGGCGGATTGCGACGCGGTGGTTGTCGTCACCTCGCGAGTGCCGCTTTGCGAGTTGGCAGGTTTGACACCCCGGTTGCATAGCCGGCTCTCCGCCGGTCTCGCCCTTGGACTGGTCTTGCCGGGGCCGGACGCCAGGGCGGCCATCGTCGAGCAACTGGCCGGCGCTCGGGCCTTGACGCTGTCGAAATCCGCCGCGCGGCTCTTGGCCAACGCGATGGCGGTTGGCGTGCCGGAATTGGCCGGCGCATTGGCTCAGTTGGAACAGATGGCCCGCGCGGCCGACGGCACCCTGGATGAATCGCTCGTTCGGCACTACCTGGCGCGGCGCGAAGCGCCTCGCAAGGCGAGCTTACAAGGCATTTCGGCGCAAACCGCGCGCTACTTCGCGCTACGGGTGGCCGACCTGCAAAGCCCGTCGCGGCGACGCGCGATCGTCGTACCACGCAACGTGGCGATGTATTTGGCCCGACAACTGACGGGCAAGAGCTTGAAACAAATCGGCGATTACTTCGGCGGACGCGATCACACCACCGTGCTCCACGGTTGCCGCAAAACGGAGGACTTGATCCAAACCGACCCCAGCACGCGCCACGCGGTCATTGAACTGCGGCAAGGACTGGCCATGTAGTGGATAACGTGTTGCTTGAATGTCGATGTTCATGCCTTATTTTCCGCTTGCCAACATGGAAACGCCCAACCTGACCGAAGTCATCACAACCAGACATTTCCACGACAACGAACTGACAGCCGGGTAACGGGTTTTCCACCGCCGGTGTGACGACGTGAACCACTGCTATGCCAAGCACTTGCACTGACGACGACCCTCTGAACTGACAATTTTCACCTCGGCATTACTGCTACTACTGATTGAAGATCTTTATTGGAAGGAGACGGAAGAAGAACCATGAAAGTCATCTGCGACCGAGAGAAACTTCAGGCGGCTTTTCAAACCGCCGCCGCCGTGGCCCCCACGCGAAGCCCCAAGCCGATCTTGCAGAACGTCAAGTTCGAGGTCGCTCCCGAAGGGGCGACCATGCTGGCCACCGACTTGGAAATCGGCATTCGCGTGGCCGTGCCGGGAATTGAAATCGAGGTGCCTGGCAGCGCCGTGCTGCCCATCCACCGCTTCGGCTCGATCTTGCGCGAATCGTCCGACGCGCGTTTGCGTTTGGAAACCGACGGTCAAGGGACGATCGTCCGCGGCGACCGTAGCGAGTTCAAGCTGCCGGCGGAGAACCCGGACGAATTTCCGACGGTGACCGAATTCACCGAATCGCGGTATCACGAGTTGCCGTCGCGGCTGTTCAAGGAGGTCATTCGCCGAACGGTGTTCGCCACCGACACGGAGAGCAGCCGCTACGCGTTGGGGGGTGTGCTGGTCGAGCTCACGGGCGAGAAGATCGTGGCGGTCGGCACCGACGGCCGCCGTTTGGCGATGATGGAAGGCCCGGCCCATTCGGTCGACGGCCACGCGACGGGCGACGCGACGACGATCATCCCCACCAAGGCCATGCAGTTGATCGAGCGTTCGCTGAGCGACGCCGACGCGGAAGTGCAGATTGCCGCGCGGCCCAACGATGTGCTTGTCCGCAGCCCGCGCGTGACGATCTACAGCCGGCTGGTCGAAGGTCGTTTTCCCAAGTGGCGTGACGTATTCCCCCGCCGCACCGACGCGACAAAGATCGAGTTGGTCGTCGGCCCGGTCTATTCGGCCGTCCGGCAGGCGGCCATTGTCACCAGCGAGGAAAGCCGCGGCGTCGATTTCAGTTTCGCCGACGGAAAGCTGGTGCTCACAGGGCAGGGCAACCAGGCCGGCCAATCGCGGGTCGAGCTGCCCATCGCCTACGACGGCGCGGCGCTGGCGATCATGCTCGACCCCCGCTATCTGAGCGATTTTTTGAAGGTGCTCGACCCCGAGCGGACCTTCACGATCGAGATCAAGGACGCCGAGAGCGCCGCCGTCTGCTCGACGGACGATGGTTACGGTTACGTGATCATGCCGCTGGCCAGGGATCGGTAATTGTTATTGGTCGCTTGTCATGGGTCATGGGTTCTGTGCGGAACGTGTTTGCGACAGGTGGCATTTGCCATGACGGCCCCCCAAAAAATCGGCGATGTGCTGGCCGAACTCATGGCTCGCCGCGGTTACACCCGCGAACTGGCGGCGGCCCAGTTCACTGACGCATGGCAAGAGGCCGCCGGCGAGTTCATCGCCTCGCATACTCGCGTTGGTACAGTCAAACGAGGGGCTTTGGAGGTGATCGTGGCCAACTCGGTCTTGTCGCAGGAGATTACGTTTCAGAAACACGCCATCCTCGGCCAACTGACACGCCTGCTGCCTCAGGAACGGATTACGAATTTACGGCTGCGCGTGGGACCGATCGAATAGACCAACCAGGAAACGCAGTGTAAGAATTATGGCAGACCAACCGCGCGACCCGCCGTCCCCCGCCGACCCACCGTCCGTCGAGCAACCACCTTCCGGCCAGGGGCCGCCCAGTCGGCCGCTCGATTCACAGGCGCAGTCGCCCGACATGCCGTTGTATCGAAAGGTCGAGGGCGACTACGGCGCCGAACAGCTCCAGCACTTGAGCGACCTGGAGCACGTGCGCGAACGGCCCAGCATGTACATCGGCGATACGACGTTGCGCGGGCTGCACCACCTGGTCTACGAAGTGGTCGACAACTCGATCGACGAGTCGATGGCCGGGCACGCCAAGGACATCCGCGTGACGATCAACGCCGACGGCTCGGTGACGGTCGAGGACGACGGCCGCGGCATCCCGGTCGAGGTCCACCCCGACTTGGGCTTTTCGACGTTGCAAGGCGTGATGACCGTCCTCAAGTTCGGCGGCAAGTTCGAGAAGGGGGCCTACCAGACCTCCGGCGGCTTGCATGGCGTGGGCGTGACGGTGGTGAATTTCCTTTCCGAATGGTGCGAGGTCGAGGTCCGCCGCGGGGGGCACGTCTACCAGCAGGAATACGAGCGGGGTCAGCCGACCACCGAGGTTCGCCGCATCGGCACGACCGACAAGCGCGGCACGAAGACCACCTTCAAGGCCGACCCGCTGATCTTCCCCAACACCAAGTTCACGTATGCCACGATCCACAAGCGGCTGCAGGAACTGGCCTTCCTCAACTGCGGCGTGAAGATCGCCTTCTTCGACGAGCGGACTCGCGAGGGAGAAACATTCTTCTACGAGCGAGGCATCATCGCCTTCGTCGAGCACCTCAACCGGGCCACCGACCCGATCCATCCCGACGTGATCTACATCGCTGGCGAATTCGACGGAGTGGGGCTCGAAGTCGCCATGCAGTACGCCAACGAGTACACCGAGAACGTCTGCAGCTTCGTCAACAACATCAACACGGTCGAAGGCGGCACGCACGTATCGGGGTTCCGCTCCGCGCTCACCAAGGCGCTCAACGTCTACGGCAAGAAGATCGACTTGTTCAAGGATCTGACGCCCACGGGCGAGGACGTGCGCGAAGGGCTCACCGCGGTGCTCTCGGTCCGTGTGCCCGAACCGCAGTTCGAGGGCCAGACCAAGACCAAGCTGGGCAACGGCGAGGTCGATGGGATCGTCAACTCCGCCGTATATGAGTTCCTCACGCGATACCTCGAACAGAACCCCAAGGTTGCCAAGGTCATCGTGAACAAGGGCCTGTTGGCCGCCGAGGCCCGCGAGGCCGCCCGCAAGGCCAAGGAAGCCACGCGCGACCGCAAGAACGCGCTTTCCGGCCGCGGGTTGCCGGGCAAGTTGCGCGACTGCACCAGCCGCGACGTCGAACGCTGCGAACTCTACCTGGTCGAGGGCGATTCGGCCGGCGGAACCGCCGAAAACGGCCGCTTGCGCGAGTTTCAGGCGATTCTCCCCTTGCGAGGCAAGATCATCAACGCCTTCAAGAGCCGCGAAGACAAGGTGCTGGCCAACGAGGAAGTCCGCAGCATGATCTCGGCCATCGGCATCGGCATCGGCGAAGACATCGACCTGACCAAGCGCCGTTACGGCAAGGTCGTGATCATGACCGACGCCGACGTCGACGGCTCGCACATCCGCACCCTGCTGTTGACGTTCTTCTATCGCCAGATGTATCCCCTGATCGCGGGTGGGTTCATCTTCGTCGCCCAGCCCCCCTTGTTCCGCGTGAAGAACAAGAAGCAATCGTACTACGTGCAGACCGAAGAGGAGATGAAGGCGCAACTGATGGATCTGGGCCTGGCCGAGGGGGTCTTCGACCCCGGCGACGACCGCCGGATCTCAGGGGCCGAGATGAAGCGGCTCTGCACCGTGCTGGCCGCGATGGAGGAATCGATCCTTGCGCTGGAGCGGCGCGGAATCAGCCTCCGCGAGCACGCTAAACGGCAGGACCAGGTCACGAAACGGTTGCCGATTTTCCATGTATTTTTGGGCACGCATGATCGCTGGTGTACGACGCGTGAAGAGTTGGACGCCTTCGTGGCCCAGCAAGAGGAGGCGGCCGGCGGAGAGTTCGCGGTCAGCGACCAGCCCGCCGCCGAACCGGCGGCCAACGGCCATGCCGGCTCGCGGCTTCATATCGTCGAGTTGCACGAGGTCCGGTCGCTGAACAACCAACTCGCCGAGCTGGCCAAGATGGGGTTCGATATTCAATCGCTGATCACGCAGCACCGCACGGGCAGCCAGGAAGCGCGCTACAAGCTTCGCCGCGGCGAGAACGAGATCGGCATCGAGGATCTCCGCGGCCTATTGGCCGCCGTCCGCGCGGCCGGCGAAAAGGGGTTGCAGATCACCCGTTTCAAGGGGTTGGGCGAAATGGACGCTGAAGAGCTCCGCGACACCACGCTGCATCCGGCCAACCGCACGATGTCGCAGATCCGCATGGAGGACGCCAGCGCGGCCGACGACCTCTTCCGCATCTTGATGGGCGACAAGGTCGAGCCCCGCCGCCAGTTCATCGAGAAGCACGCGCTGGAAGTGCGGAACCTGGATGTCTAAATGACCTGTTCATTCGGACTCGCTCGAAATTACTTTGTGTCATGGACAGCACCGCGGGAGTCGAGGAATGAGTCGCAAGAAGGAACCCAACCACCACGAGGGCCAGCACGACCATCACCAGGCACACGGGAAGCGGCCTTGGTGGCACCAACCGCATAAGCACTGGTGGGTATACGTCGCGGTGGCGTTGATGCTGTTGGCGATGGTCATTTACGTGATGTCGTTCGATGAGCGATTGGGCCCCGGCAACCCTGGCGGGCAACCCGTTCCGGCCGCGCCGGGGCCGTAATGCTCGGTCAGTCGTGGGTTGACGGACGTTATACTGTGCGCGGCCCAGAATGAGACGTTTTGTCACGAGAAGGTGGTGGCTGGTGGCAGAGCGTAAGCGATGCCCCGGCTACATAGCGACCGGGGCATCGCTTAGGCTCCGCCCCAGCCACCGTGAACGTCTCATTCTCGGCCGCGTGCAGTATATTTCTTGAAGCCGGGCTTCTTTTTCTCCCACTTGATCCCTTCTTCAACAAAGACCGCCAACCCTACGGGGCTTGTCCCCGTCGAGCGCTGATTGAC
>DATKSN010000124.1:0-8699 GCA_035531595.1 Pirellulales bacterium
CGAAATTCGCGCCCCAACGCGCCCGAAACAACGAGTCCCACGCGCAGAACGGCCATCCGCGACCATCTTCGTGCCAAGTCCACCCCCCCTCCAGGCTTAGATTTCCGGCGAATGACCGATTTTCCGACAGGCACTAGCTAATGGCTGGAGCCACGAGCAGATTCTCGAAAGCTACCCGCACTTGACACAGGAGGACATTCACGCGGCGCTCCACTATGCCACCGAGACGGTGAAGCAGGAGCACGTTTACCCATTGCCCGTGTGAGCCATGTCGAAGTTCCTCGCGAATGAGAATGTTCCGATCGAAGCGGTCAAAGCGGCACGCCAAGCCGGCCTACTACTGTGCCACCAGTTCCAGCTTCGTCTCTGCGACGACGGGCGGATCGGATTGCGCCGTGGCCCGCACGACCAGCGGCATGCTCAAGGGACCGATCTCGCGCGAGAAACGCAGCCGTAACGACGCCCGCTCGTCGCCGGCCGCCAACGTCACCGGTTCCGCCGTCATACCGGCCATGTGCGCCGGCACGATCAACTCGATCCGCACCGGAACTCGCAGCGCCGCGTCGCGGGCCACATGCAAGACAACCTCAACCTCGCTGTCGGGCCGCGCGACGAGCGAGGCTTGGTCGGGCCGCAACGACAACGGCCCAGGACCGACCAGGACCACGATCTGTTCGTTCTGGTTCTGCGATGTGAAGCTCACCGTGTGCCGGCTGCCGTCCTCATCGACGATCACGCCGACCGCCGTCACGCAGGAACGGCTGGTCCGGGCCAGTTCCATCCAGGGCGGCAGGTAAACAGGGTAGTCGCACTCGGTCGCGCCGGCGGGCACCGTAACGCTCTGGCCGCTCACGCCCTGCAAGTGACGCATCTGCCGGTCGGCCATCCGCACCGTGAGAGAACCCTCGTAGCCGCCACGGTCGATCTTGTAGTGCCGGCGATAAACGCTGCCGCGAGGGACGAAGGTAATGTCGAAGCGGCCCACCATCTTGAACGGCGTCGGCATCGACACGGCCAACAGCACGTTGTCGATTTCCAACTCGCCCGGCGCCGCGGCCAGCACGGCGGCGCGTATGACCGGTTTTTCGGCGATTTCGGCCGTGCCGCGGACCGTGAGCCACGCCGTGCGGATTTTGGCGGTCTTCTCGGCGGTGAACGTCAGTTCCGCCTGCTGCTGGTTGGCGGCAATTTCCGCGGCGGCGACCGTCACGCCATCAGGTAGGCCGTCCACGTCGAGCTTGATGGCACCGGTGAACCCGCCCAGCCGCTGGCTGGTCACCCGCAGCTTGGCCTGCACGCCGCGGTATACTGTGACGGCGTCGCCGGCCACATTCAACTGGAAGTCGGGCGCCGACGGCGCGGCGATGCGCAAGCGATACGCGAACTCCGCACCGCCGCGCGATGCGAAACCATCCGCCACTTGCACCGTGTAGGTCGTGTCGGCCGAGGCGCCGATTCGCAGGCTGGCCGACTCGCCGCCGCGGGCCAACTCCTTGCCATGGGCGTCGAATACGACCAGCACCGCATCGAGCGGTGAGCCGAGACGACTGGCACGCAGGTCGATTTCGAGCGGTTGGCCCTGCTTCATCGCGATCGCCCAGCAATCGACGTCGCCCGGCTTGTCGATCCGGCCGTTGAACACGGCGGGCACTGCCCGCGGTGAAACCTGCGAAGGCGCGTCGTTCGGCTCCGCCTCAAGCTGCTCGGGCAGGTCGTCCAGCTCAATCGTAAAGGCATTGCTCGGCTGGCCCGCGATGTCGACGCGGCGACGGTCGTACCGTGGCGCATCGGCCGGCAGCGCGATTTCAACCGGCTCGGCCGGCAAGGCCTGGCCCGACAACTCGAAACGCGTGGCGGCGCCGCGCCGGCCACCCAAAGGATAAACTCGCTCGACGTGCGGGCCGCTGGTCACGCTGAGCCGGTAGACGAAGTGTTGCAGGCCGCTGAAGTTCACATCGTGAATCCGCAGCGTGTAGGTTCCGTCGGCCGACACGGTGGCGCGCAGGCAAGCATCCTCGGTCAACGAACCGGTGTTCTCGGCCAACGGTTTGCCTGCCGGATCGACGAGCACGAGCCGGGCTTCGAGCGGGTAGCCCAGCCGGGCCGAGTGTACCTCGGCCCGGATGGTCTGGCCCCGCCGCGCGGTGAACGACCACTCGTCGATGTCTTCGCGCGGAAAGATGCGGCCGTTGATCGTCACCGGCAGCGTCACCAGCACCGCCTCGGCATGACCCTCGGCCTCTTTTTCGATCACTTCGGGCAACTCGCCGACGACGAACTTCATCGCCGGGGTGGCCCCTTGCGAGGTCGCCAGGCGCCAATAACGCAAGCCCGGCGCCGCGTCGGAGGCGATCGCCGTCGCGCCGGCGTAGTCCTTGGGATAATCCTCTTTTTGCTGCGAGGCGGGCAACGGAATGAGCGGCCCTTCAAACCACACGGTTTCGGTCGGCGTGATCCGCGGCGACGCGGTGACGCCTGGTCCGATCATTTCAAACGCCGCGCCGTCGTGCAGCAAAAGTCCCCCCACGCGGAACTCGACTTGGGTGCCGCGCTGTCCACCGGCGGGAAAGATATAGCTGGCCGCCGGCTCGTCGGCCCGCGCGGCTGGAATACAAAGGAGAAAGGAGAAAGAGGAAAGGAGAAAGTATGAAGCCACGCTCCGCGTGGGAACGCGATTTGGGCCGCTCCACGGCCATGTGGCGGCCTGCTGGTTTCCGCCTTCCGCCTCCTGCCTTCTGACTTCTGGCTCCTGACTTCTCACGGGTTGCTCCTTCGGGTGGATTCCACCGCTCGACGGTCGCCACGGCGTGAACGCGGAGCGTCCGAGGCGGCGTTCGGGGCACCCGCGCAGTGGGCCGGCGGAGCGTGGAAACGAGGGACACTCACTTTCTCCTTTTCTCCTTTCTCCTTTCTCCTTTCTCCTTTCTCCTTTCTCCTTTCTCCTTTCTCCTTTCTCCTTTCTCCTTTCTCCTTTTTTCTCACATGAGTTCATGAATCAGCCGTCCGTCGTTGGCGAGCTTGATCGGCCGGCCTTCAGGCGTATGAAACTCGTCCTGCGGGTTGATGCCCAGCAGGTGATACATCGTGGCCGAGAGATCCTCGGGACCGTAGGGATCCTCCGCCGGCTTTTCGGCCCGCGCGTCCGACTTGCCGACGACCATTCCCCCTTTCAGCCCGCCGCCGCCCAGCGCGACGGTGAACGACGGGCCCCAGTGGTCGCGGCCCGCGTTGGCGTTGATCCGTGGCGTGCGGCCGAACTCGCCGCTGACCATCACCAGCGTCGTCTCCAGCAAGCCCCGCTCGGCCAGGTCGCGGAACAAGGTCGACAAGGCCGAGTCGAGGTAGGGGAGCAATTCCTTCTTGAGGGTGGCAAAGTTGTTGTCGTGCGTGTCCCAGTTGCTGTGCTCGACGGTCACGCAGCGCACGCCCGCCTCGACCAGTCGCCGGGCCATGAGGCACGATTGCCCCAGCGTGTGCCGGCCGTACTCGTCGCGCAGCGCGTCGGGCTCGGCCTGGATGTCGAAGGCCCGTTTGGCCTCGGGCGATGTCATCAGGTCGAAGGCCCGCCGGCGGAAGACGCCGACGGTGGCCGCGCGGCGGTTGGCCTTGGCTTCTTCGCCGCGCTGGAAGCGGTCGACCCGCGCCAGCAGTTCGCGGCGCGAGGCGACGCGATCGGCCTCGATCACCAGCGGCGGCACGATGTCGGGCACGGCGAAATCAGGCGCCGCCGGGTCGGCCTCGATCACGAACGGTTCGGCCGCCGGGCCGAGGTAGGCCGCCCCGCCGCTCTCGTGCATCCGCGGCACGCACACGTAGGCCGGCACCGAGCCGCGCGGACCCAGCTTGCGGGCCACGATCGAGCCGTGCGAGGGGCGCTGGTTGTTCGGCTTGATCGAAGGGTTGAAACCGGCCACCGGATGGTAGCCGGTGAGCATGTAGTGGTCGGCCTCGCCGTGGTTCGAGTTGCGGTGGCCGAAGGAGCGCAGGAGCGAGAACTTGTCCATCTGCCGCGCGAGGCGGGGCAGGTGCTCGCCGACTTGAATGCCCGCCACGTTCGACGAGATCGGCGAGAACTCGCCGCGAAACTCCGCCGGCGCGTCGGGCTTCAGGTCGAAGGTGTCGATCGTGCTGAGCCCGCCCTTGAGGTACACGATGAGCAGCGATACGTTCCGCTTGTCGGCCGCCGGTCTGGCCGGCTCGGCCGCGGCCCGCTCCTGCGCCGCCAGCAGTCCGGCCAGCGAGAAGCCCGTGCCAAACAGCCCGGCCGCGCCCACGCGAAGCAGATCGCGGCGCTGGATGCCGTCGCAGAAGGCCTTGGATCCGTTCATCGTCGTGTCTCCTCAATGGTTGAACATGAATTCTAACGAGTTCAGCATGGTCCAAGCCAGGTCTTCCGCCGCCCGGCGGCGCTGGCCCGGGCGCGCGGCCAGGTACTCGACGGCCGACCTCCGTTCGTCATCGCTCGGGAAGCGGCTGTAAAAACTGAGGTAAAGCTCCTCGGCCAATGGGCCGTCGGCCGCGTTCGCCTCGACTAGGCGTTTGACTTCTCCCCCCGCATGGCTCAACTTGGCGTGAATCTCGGGCGAATTGAGGAAGTGCAACACCTGCGCCACGCTGGCCTCGCCGTTGCGTTCGCACTCGCATGCCGTCCGCCGCGCCGGTCGCCCGAACAGCTTGAGGAAATAATGCCCCACGCCGCTGTCCCAGAGTTGGATCGCGCGGTAGCCGCCGGGAACGCCCATGAACTTCTCGCTCACGCCCGTCGTCTGGCAAACGGCGTCGAGCAACACTTCGGCGTCCATCCGCTTGAGCAGCGCGCGCGAGTAGTTCTGTTCGTCGCGCTCGTTCGTCTCGTTCGGCTGACTCGAAAGTTGGTAGGCGTTCGAAGCCACGATGGCCCGGATCAACGCTCGAAAGTCGAAGCCGCATTCGACCAGGCAATGGGCCAGCGCGTCGAGCAGTTCGGGGTTGCTGGGCGGATTGGTTGCCCGCACGTCATCCACAGGCTCGACCAGGCCGCGGCCCAGGTAATGAGCCCACACCCGGTTAGCCATGTTCCTCGCAAACCAAGGGTTGTCGGACGCGGTGAACCATTGCGCCAGCGCCGCGCGGCGGTCGCCCGGCGGCAACCCGTCCGGCGCCGGCGTGCCCAAGGCATGGGCACGCACCGTCTCGCCCGTGCGAGGGTGTTTCGTTTCCGGATTGCCGGCGGCGAAGACGACCTCGCCCCGCGCCGTCGCCTTGCGGGCCAACGGGGCGAAGAAATCGACCATGCCGTAGTAATCGGTCTGGCTCCAGCGGTCGAACGGATGATGGTGACACTCGGCGCAGGCGATCCGCACGCCCAAAAAGACCTGCGACAATGTGCTGGCCATGTCGCCCGGTTTCTGCACGACCTTGTAGAACTGGGCCTGCGGCGTCTCGGCCAGCGGGCCTTCGGCCAGCAGCACTTCGCGGGCGAAGCGGTCGAGCGGCTTGTTGGCCGCCAGGCCGTCGCGAATCCACTTGTAATAGGCGTAAGCGCCGCGATGGCCCAGCGCGACGCGATCGACCCGCAACAGGTCGGCCCATTTCAAGGCCCAGTAATCGGCGAACTCCGGCCGCTCGAACAGTTCGTCGAGCAGCCGTACACGCCGGTCGGGCCGTTCGTCGCTGAGAAACAGTCTCGCTTCGCCCGCGGTGGGGAGCGTGCCGATCGTATCGAGGAAGACACGGCGCAGGAACTCGGCGTCGTCGGCCGGCGGCGAGGGGGCGATGTTCAACTTTTTCAGCTTGGCCGACACCAGGCGGTCGATGAAGTTCGCTTCGACCAAGGGCGCATGGCCGCTTGTCGCGCCGTCGCGCGGAATGATCGCCTGGAACCGATCGACCTCGCCCATGAAGCCGGCCATGACGGCCACCTGGCCTGGCACGTCGCCCGCCGTGATCAACCCCGCTTCGTCCACCGTCGCCAACGCATCGTTGTTCGATTGGAAGCGCGTCAGGCGGGTCACGTCGACCTCGCGGCCGTCGCTGTAGCGAGCCACCACGCGCAGTTGCTGCCGGCCGTCCATCGCAAGCAGCCGCTCGCGCGGCGTTACCGTGACGCTTTCGACGCGCGGATCGTCGGCGTCGCCGAAGCGCAGACCCGAGGCGATCCAGCCGCGCAGGATCTCGTACTCGCGTGAATCGCGCGCCAGCCGCACTCCGCCTCCGTGCGGCGCCGCGCCGGTCGCTTTGCGCAACAGCAGGCTTCGCTCGGCCGAGGCGGGAAACACGCGCCGGCCGCGGTCGTGCATCGCAAGGGCTTGGTAATCGGCCCTGGGGTCGAAGCCGAACACCGAAAGCTTGAAACCATTCTGCCCCTCGGCTTTGCCGTGGCAGCCCGACGAGTTGCAGCCGAAGCGGCTCAAGAGCGGCACCACGTCGTTTTCAAAATTGAATTGCCGCGTGTGGCGGGTTCCCGACACGATGCAAGCCACGCGCTGGATTCGGCCGGCGGCTTGCACCTCGACGTCGCCCGCCCCATCGGCCAGTCCCAGGACTTCGCCCTTCGGCGACACATCCAGCACGCCGGCGGCAAGCGACCGGAACACGGCTCGCCCCGTCAGGTCGACTTCGCGGCCGTCGCCCAAGCGGCCGTGAACCAGGATCGAATACGTGGCGTCGGGGCCTTCCAGCTTGATGGCCGGCGGATCGGCCACGATCTCGACGATCGTATCGTCAGCCGCCGCGTCGTCAGCCGCCGCATCGCGTGGCAACAACACCACCACGGTCAGCGCGAGCGACCAGACCAGCGGCGGGCACGGCAGGCGGGGCATCAGAAGTCCGGTGTCGGTAACGAGGCGGGATCGGAAGGCGGGCGTAGCTGGCAATTATACACATGGTTCAAACCGCGAGCCAGCGAGGTTCGATCGCGGTTTGGGAATTAACCGCCCGACTGTTGACGGCGCAACGCTTCAAGCTCGCGGTGCAAGCGTTCGATTTCGACCTGCCGCTCTTCAGCGCATTTTCGTTCGGCCTCGGCGATTTTTCGCTCCGCCTGGGCCCGTGCCTGTTGTTCGTCGGCGCGCCGCTGTTGTTCGTCGGCGCGCCGCCACGCTTGCGCCGCGCCGGCCTTGGCGGCCGCGGCATCCTCTTTGGGGGTGGGCAGCCAACGTCGCGTCACGGGGTCGTAGAGCCGTAGCTCATCGCCGTCATCTTCGAGATGCAAGCCAAGGACTTCGCTGGGAAGTCGTCCAGCCAGCGGCGAGACCTGTTCATACCGCCCTTCACGCAGGCGGTGACCTTGCAGGGGTGGATCGAGGTACTCGCGGTGAGGGTCGAAAAGAAAGAATTCGGACACCTTCAGCACGTCGCGATACAGCGCCAGTTTTTGATCGACGTCCTCTTCGCGGGTCGATTTGCTGGTGAATTCAATCACCAGGTCCGGGCTGGCTCCTTCCTCCCAAACCAGGTAGTAGTCGCGCGGCTTATCCTTGGGAACGCCACGCGCCACGAACACGTCGGGTGAAACGTGCTTCCACTTGTCGCCTTGGACGTAGTAGACGAACATGTTGCCCGACACGTACACCTGGGCCTCGGCGGCGAACCAATCCTCCAAGACGTCAATCGTGAGCAACAGGTTCTTCCGGTGAATCGGGGTTTCTGCCACGGGGCGGCCGTCCGAACTGGGATAAACGACGTCCCTGGGGCAGGGGGTCGCGAGCGGTGAAATGGGTGGAATGATCGACATGACGTCACTGACCTCAAGGGCCGCGAGTGACACTCGCGTGAACCTGGGTTGAGTTTATCCCACGCCCCGGCGGCTTTCAAGCGCGCGACGGGCGCGGTGGGGGATGCGGAAGGGAACAGGTTACAGGGGACAGGTTACAGTCGGCATCGCATCTCCGGCTGTGTCGGTCGGCCGGTCAACCATCCCAGTCGAGTCGTTTCTTGGCCTCGTCCCAGGGGATGCCCTGTTCCTGGCGGCGCTCTCGGATCAACCGCTGAAATTCCGGCGAGTTGGCATAGGCCGCCGAGAGCCGATCCTGGTCGTCGTCGACGGCACGCAGGATCAGCCAAGGTTCGCCGTCTTGAGTCAAAACGACGTCGCCCTTTGCCGTCGCGGCAAGATACGGGTCGGGATGTAGCCGGAATTCCTGAACACTGACTGTCGTCATAGGATTTGCTCCGTCGTCGCGTGGGGCGGCTTCTCGCGAACCGCGCGCACGTAAATGGTTTGGCACTTTTCATCAACGTCGTAAAAAACGCGATAATCGCCGATCCGCAGTTCCCACAACGGAGGATCGAACGCAAATGACGCTTTTGCGACCTGTAAAATCTTGCGGTGACGCGTTGGCGTTGTCGGTTGTTGGTGCAATTGCTCGTCGATGGCCTGGGCAATCTGGCGCCGATGGAAGAGCTGGATCGCCTGGAGCTCGTCGAGAGCCGAAGGCATGATCTGCACAGCAAATGCCACATCCACCTCCGCGCCTTGCGATTGCAGACCAATTTCTATTCTATCATTCTCGTTGACGATGAAACAGGCTTTCTTGACTACAACTGCAATTCAGACGTAAGGGGCCGGCGCGGGCCCGCCGCCGGCCCCGCCGGCCCCGCCGGCCCCGCCGTCCCCGCCGGGGCCGCCGCCGGCCCCGCCGACCCCGCCGCCCGCGTCGCCAGGGCCAGCGCCGGTCGCGTCACCATTTCCGGCCGCGCCGACCCCGTCGCCGGTGCCA
>DATKSN010000125.1:0-13291 GCA_035531595.1 Pirellulales bacterium
GCGTCCCAACGGTCGGTCTTTCGTTTGGCTGACCCGACGAGCATCGGGTTGATAACAATCCGGACCCACTCCGAAAGCGCCCAAAGCACCGGGAAATGGTACGTCGACGTGCTTTCCATAAGGACGCGCCTGTTGGCCAGGGGAACACGGTCCTCAAGCCACTCACGCATAGCCTTAAGCCCGAACGGGGAGGTGTCGAATTTCGCGAGGTCGCGTTTCTGCCTCCCGGTGTCGTACACCGGGCGCAGGACACAGCACCAAACCATATCGCGGTGACAGTCAATGCCAACGCCGTAGGGGAACCACTTCCCGTCAACTTCGTCCGTCGTCGTGATGCCGGTCTCACGGTTGAGTCGTCGCATTTCACGCCTCCATCGTGCGGTTGTGGTCTACGCCCGAATCGTCGAGAGCGGGGCGGCGCGAGGCCGAACGCCCAACGACCGCGATCGCGACGTGAAGGATTTCGCCGCGAAGCTCCGCAACACGAATAGCGGTCTCAAGCTGGTCCGCGATCGCGCCACGGTAGGCGTTGCCCCAATCGGGCGCGTGCATCCCAACGAACGACGTGACCTCGCCCTTCTGGACGCGGATGTTGTCGAGCTGCCGCATTGCGGCATGCACTCGGGCGCCGTTCAAAAACGTAGCGGACGCCGCCACAAACGCGCCGTCGTGCCTTCCCACGCCTACGAACCAGTAGTCACCGTACGCTGGCTCGCCGCACAGAACTTCCATCAATTGCGCTAGCATGACACCTCCTTGCGTCGTTGCGATGAGCGGGCTTCACGCCCCAAGTTGTCTTAAGGTCAAAAAATGCTGACCGACTCACGTCGGCGTAAGGTACATTAACAAACTATCTGAGGTGACCGGAAATACCGTCAACAAAGTTTCGTCGAAGAACGCGCCGCCGTTGGCCAAAGGTTGCAAAGGAGATCGGACGGGGTTATGCACCCAGCACGTCTCAAACAAGGTGAGTGGCGTAAAGGCGGTCAGCATTCGCGGAAGTCTAGACAAAAAACCCGTCAAGCCCAGTTTTGGAAAAAATTCCGAGGGGAGCGCGCGCCGCATTCGCGCAGCGTTCGGACGCGCGTCGCGGCTCGGTGCGCGCGGCGAGAAAAAACTGGCAAAACCGTACCTTTACCCGACGAAGGCCCAGGTGGTGATACCTCACGCGGCCATCCCCGTTCTCATTTCTTCCCGGTCTTCTCATCGCCCTTCTCATCGGGGGCGAACCCGAGAATCCAACCCTGCGTGGTCATGAAGTAAACCTCGCCGTTTTCGTCCTCTCCGAACGACATGACCGGCGAGATGTTTGCGCCGATCGGCTGGTCGGCAAGCGCGACCTGCCGCTCTTCGTCGTAACGCAAGGCGTGCAGCTTGCCCGTCACGTAGTCGGCGTACAGGTAGGCGCCGGCCAGCCGCGGCAGCCGCTTGCCGCGGTAGACGAAGCCGCCGGTGATCGACTTGCCGACGTCGTGGTGGTACTCGAAAATCGGCTCGATCAGATCCTCGCGCGGATCTTGCACGCCGCCGATGCCGAAGGGGTGCCCCCCTTCGCGGAGGTTCCAACCGTAGTTGCCGCCGCGAACGATGAGATCGACCTCCTCCCACAGATCCTGCCCCACGTCGGCCGCCCAGCAGGCACCGGTCTGGCGGTCGAACGCCAAGCGCCAGACGTTGCGCAGGCCGTAGGCCCAGATTTCACCGCGGGCGCGCGGGTAATCGAGAAACGGGTTGTCATTGGGAATCGCGTAGCTCTTTCCCTGGTCCTTGTGGTCGACGTCGATCCGCAGAACCTTTCCAAGCAGCGTCCGCAGATTCTGGCCGTTGCCGAACGGGTCGTTCGCCTTGCCGCCGTCGCCCAGAACGATGTAGAGATAACCGTCCGGCCCGAAGGCGAGCGTGCCGCCGTCGTGGTTCCAGAAGGGCCGCTGGAGGCGGAGCAACTCCTGCTCGCTCTTGGGGTCGGCCCGGTTGGGGTTCTTCTTGTCGACGCGGAAGCGAGAAATCACCGAGGTGTGCGGCGCGTCGGTCGTCGTATAGAAAACAAAGAACTCGCCGTTGGTCTTGAACTTGGGGTGAAAGGCGAGCCCCAGGAAACCTTCCTCGTTTTCGGTCTCCTTGTATCGCACGCGGTCTTCGATGTCGAGGAAGATTTCGGTTTTGGACGCGGTTTGCTTGTTGGGAAAAACGTGGACCTTGCCCAACTGCGAGGCGACGAAGACGCGGTTCGCGCCGTCGCCCGCATGCGTGAGCACGACGGGCCGGTTGAACTCGAGCTGGGGGAACGCCCGTTCGGCATGCACCGGCAGCGGCGTTTCGTCGAGTCGCACGGCCGGGAAGGCGTCGAGTTGGATCGCCGAGAGCGTGCCGCCGGCCATGTCGGGCACGAGGAGGCGTTGGTTGGCCGCGTCGAGGCAGATGTCGGCCGCCGATTGGAAATCACCTTCGCCCGACAGCAACGTCGGCGCGCGGCTTTCCTTGCCGAGCACGAACACGCGGCCGGTGGTCCACTCGCTGACGTAGAGTTTACCGTTTGCATCCAAGGCCAGCCCGTCGCCCCCTTTGTACTCGGTGGCGAAACGGGTGAGCGTGCCGTCCGACACGTCCACGCGCTGGATCGCGCCGGAGATGAAGTCCAAGAGCAAGAGGTGCTCGGAGTCCTCCAGCACGAGTCCGTTGGGCCCTTGCAGGGCCGGGGCGATTTGGCTGTCGGTGATCAGCGTCACGGCGCCCTCGCCGTCGATGCGGAACACGGCGCCCAGGTGGCCTTCCAAGTCGCCCGTGTCGGAAACGTAGAGCGTGCCTTGTTCGTCGACGGCCAGATCGTTGAGAAACGTGGGGGGGCGGGGAAAAGCGTCCGCGGCGGCGAACACTTCCGCCCGGCCCTCGCCGTCGATGCGCCACACGCGTTGCTTGTCGGCGACGAAAAGCCGTTCCTTGAAGGCGACCAACCCCTTGGGGTCGTCGAGGCCCTTGGTGAAGGATACAGGCTCGCCATCCTTGATCGCGACGATTTCACCGTCGCCGTCGGCGCCGAACTTACCGATCGTCGAGACGTAAACCGTGCCGTCGTCGCCGACGGCCACCGATTCGGGGTTTTGCAGTCCTTCGGCCAGTCGCGTCACGGCCGGCCCGTCGCCGGCGGCGGTGGACGAAACCAAGAGCAGGGCGGCAACGCCGGCGAGGGCGAATGTCGCGATGGGGCGAAAGCGGAGCGGGGCGGGTGAGAACGACATCAGATCTCCCAGGTGCGGAATTCAAGTGGGTGGGTTCGCCGAGAAACGTCGGCGTTTTCGTGCGGGAAGGGTATCATAACCGGAGATCGCACGGTTGCCAACTTGATCTTTCATCGTTCATCCCTCATCCTTAACCTATAATCACGGCGGGGCTTGGATGTTGCAGCGGGGTTCATCCGCGGGAGATTGCCAATGGAGACGGAATTGATGGGCCGAGTTCTGACAGAAGCCATATTTACGAATGTCTCGGACCTTCTCCTAGTGCGAAAAGGCCTCTTGACCGATGACCAGGTTCGCCGCGTCACGGTGGATGACGCTTTGGTCGACACGGGGGCCACGAACCTGTCGTTGCCGACACGGTTGATCCAGCAGTTGGGGCTGGACGCTTGGGGCAAGAAGCATGTGACGACCAGCGGGGGAGATGTCGTCGAGGCCACCCTATACGGGCCGGCCCGATTGACCATTCAGGGACGCGATTACACCGCGGACGTGTTGGAAGTTCCCGACCATGTGCCCGTGCTGATCGGCCAGATACCGCTGGAATTCCTCGATCTGGTGGTCGACGCGCGCAACCGTCGACTCATCGGCAATCCGGCGCACGGCGGCGAACACATGTTCGAAATGTATTACGAACTGGCGCTGCGGTAGCTGGCCAAGGCCCGCTGGAAAACCCAGCGCGAGACGGCGAGACTGGCGACGGTGGCGAAAACGGCGAAGGCCGCCAGCGGCCAGCTTTGGCTCGCCAGCGGCTTGGCCAGCAGCCGGGCCGGCACGTTGACCACAATCAACACCGGCACGACGAACGTGAACGCCAACCGCAAGGGCGTGCCGAACCGCCCCTGGTAAATCTCCATCGGATAACGCGAAAAGTTGGTGATGTAGAACCAGAAGTCGTACAGGCTCTGGTTCCGCCCGAGCCAAATGCTCACGCTCGAGAGGGTAATCATCAAGCTGTAGAGCATCGCCACGCCGCAGAGGACGTAAAACGGGTAGAGCAGACATTGCGCCGGCCCGGGCATGTGCTCCAGCCGCGCCAGCGAGTAGCTCAGCAGGCCCGCCGCGAAACCGAAATTGGCCAGCGACGACCACTCGATTTTTCGCAGCGAAATCAGGAATTGGGCGTCGATCGGCTTGAGCAGCGCGAAGTCGAGATTGCCCGTTCGGATCAACTCGCTCAGTTCGCTGCAGTTGGGCATGAAAAAGGCTTGCACGATGCTGTTGATGAACAACGTCGTCGAGAGGAACACGAAGAACTCATACTTGTGCCAGCCCGACTGGGCGCCGATCTGCGCCGTGTTCATGAAAATCAATTCGTAAAACCCCAGGTTCATCATCATCCAGGCCAACGACGACACCGCGTCGATCAGGAAGTTCGCCCGGAACGTCATATCGCGCACCAGGCTGTTGCGGGCGAACGTCGCGAAGACTCGCAAGTAGGCGGGGTGGTCGCTTGGCATGGGCAACTCCTCTTGATACTTCCTTCACGGTGGCTGGGGCGGCGCCTAAGCGATGCCCCGGTCACTATCTAGCCCGGATTATTCATGGTCCCGTAGCTGGCTTCGCAAGAAGTCAGGCCGTAGACGCGAGTTACGCCAGAATTCTTGCGAATTCTGCTACAGCACAGTGCGCGAGTTCCTCCCGGGACCATGAATAATCCGGGCTAGCGAGCCGGGGCATCGCTTGCGCTCCGCCACCAGCCACCGCGTTCTCGTGGCAAAATGTCTCGTTGTCGGTCGCGTGAAGTATATCATGCGCACGGGCGGTCTTGGACGCTCCGCGTCCCAGTGGCCGCGGAGCGGCCGAAACGACGTTTCCACGCGGAGCGTGGGCACGAGAGGATCACGAATATTCTGGACCTTCGAGCGAAGTAACTCGATCCGGCGCCTGCCTTCGCGTATACTCGTTTCCGATGAACCACGCCCCCGCCATCGAAGTCCAGGATCTGCACAAGACCTACCGCGACGGGCTACTGGGTCGCCATCGTGTCGAGGCCTTGCGCGGGGTGAGCTTCCAGGTGGGAAACGGCGAGATCTTCGGCCTGCTGGGGCCCAACGGGGCGGGCAAGACGACGCTTATCAAGGTTCTGCTGGGTATCGTCCGCCGCTCGCACGGCTCGGCCGCGCTTCTGGGTCGGCCGCCCGGCGACCGCGAAGGACGCCGCCGCGTCGGCTATCTCCCCGAAAACCACCGCATCCCGCGGCACCACACCGGCAACACGGCGCTTGAGTATTATGGCTGCCTCAGTGGACTGTCGGTGGCCGAGGTCAAGCGCCGCCGCGGCCGGCTCTTGGAACTGGTCGGTCTGGCCGATTGGGGCCGGGTGCCGGTGAAGAAGTACTCCAAGGGCATGCAGCAGCGGCTCGGCCTGGCCCAGGCGCTGTTGCACGACCCGGAATTGCTGATGCTCGACGAACCGACCGACGGCGTCGATCCGGTCGGCCGCTCGGAGATGCGGGCCTTGTTGCGGCGATTGAAGACCGAGGGCAAGACAATCTTCATCAACAGCCACCTGCTGCAGGAGATCGAGCTGATCTGCGAGCGTGTCGTGATCCTGGCCCAAGGTCGGGTGCTCCGCGCGGGGCGGGTCGCTGAAATCACCGCCATTTCGGGCACCGACATCACCCTTCAGCTTGCCGGCGCCGAAGCGGAGATCGAGGTGGCCTTGGCGGGCCGCGAGACGGGCGGCTTGGTCATGGGCGATGTGGGCCAGTACCAGGTCACGGTTCGTGTGCCCGACCAGCGCGCCGTCGACGAGTGCGTCGATTCGCTGCGCCGACGCAAAGTCGGCATCGTCTCGCTCGCGCGCAGCCGGCAAACGCTCGAGGAGGCGTTCCTCGATATCGTGAATCGGGGGGCGATCGAATGAGGCCGTACCTGGCGATCATCAAAGATTCGTTCCGCGAAGCGCTCGCCTCGCGCGTGCTCTGGGTGCTGCTGGTGGTCACGACGTTGGTTTTGCTGGCGCTCGTGCCCGTGAGCGTCGATGAAGTGGCGGCCACGCGGCTGCGGCCCGGCGAGATTCTCAACGCGAGGGCCTTGAGCAAGAAGATCCAGGACGAACAGGCCGCGCCGCCGCCCTCGCCGGGCAAGCAAATCTGGCCCCTGCTGAGCGACGAGTTGAAGCGGCGGCTGACTGAGCCCGAGGGTGGTGCCGCAGCGGGCAACTGGCCAGGCCAGGACTACATGGAACTGTCGGGCGAGCTCAACGACTTGCTCGATGAGTCCGATCTGTACGACCCCGCGGCTTGGGCCGGCAAGACGATGGATCCCCAGGCCGAGCGGCTGCTGGCTCGCGGCGCCGAGCGGCTCGCCGCTGACGATCTGGCCCGGCTCAATCGCCTGCTGCTCGAGGCCGCGTATCCCAAGGAAATCGCGCGCAGCCGGGCGCGGGAAGTCGTGATGGGCTACCTTTGGTATCGGCCGTTTCCAAGCTTCCCAGGCAAGCGGAAACAAATCATCGACGCGATGTTGACGACGGTGATGAATCTCTTCGTCGGTTCCGTGGGGATCTTCGCCGCGCTCCTGGTCACCGCCTCGATCATCCCGCAAACCTTCGAGCAAGGCGCCATCGACTTGTTGCTCAGCAAGCCCATCTCGCGGTCGTTGCTGTTCTTCACCAAGTACCTTGGCGGCTGCATGTTCACGCTGATCAACGCCACGTACATGATCGGCGGACTATGGCTGATCTCGGGCTTGCGGCTGGGCGCCTGGAACGGGCGGCTTTGGCTCTGCGTGCCGTTGCTGCTGTTCCTGTTCGCCATCTACTACGCCGTATCGGCGCTGGCGGGAGCGTTGTGGAAAAACGCGATCGTGGCGGTGGTGATGTCGATCCTTTTCTACTTCATCTGCCTTGGGGTCGAGTTGACCAAGGGCTGGACCGAGTTGTTTGGGCTGAATCCCACGCGATTGGCGCGGCTCGTACCCGCGGGCGAAACGCTCTTCGCCGCGAACGAGTCGGGCGAGGTGGAGCGTTGGAACGAGCGCGAAGCGGCCTGGGAACCGGTGTTGACCTCCAGCGACGACCTCATGGGCCAGCCTCCTCGCTTCGTACCTCGGCCGCCCATGGTGGGCCCGCTGTACGATCCCAAGCACCAGCGCCTGTACGCCCTTCCGCCGACGTTTCCGCAGTTCGGCCTGGGTGGCGGAGGCGCGCGCCTGGCGGTCGGCCGGCGGAAGGACGGCTGGAAGCGCGTGGGAGGCGTGAGCGTGCCGGCGGGCACGTCGGCTCTGTTGCTGACACCGCGAGACGAGTTGTTGGCGGTCGCGCCGCGGGGCTTGTTCCAACTCGAAGGCGATCCGACGCTGGAAAAAAAGTCCGTCAAAGCCTTCGGCTTCGATTTGCCCCTTGACCCCACGAATGCCGGCTTCGTGCCGGCCGGTCCTGAAATGTCGTTCCGCGCGCCGTTCTCGGCGGCCATCGATCCCGTCTCCGGCGACGTCGCGGTTTACGACCGCAAACAGGTGACGATCCTGACGCGCGAAGCCAACGGCCGCTATCGGCGGCGGCTCGTCCAGGAGCGAGAATCCGACGACGACGCGGCATTGGCGATGGCCGATGGGAAATTGCTGTTGGCCTGGGCCGATGGCCGCGTCGAGATTTACGCGGGAGCCGATTTGAGCCCATGGCGCGAGTTCCAGCCGGAGGGCAAGAACCCACCTCGCTTCGCGGTGGCTTCGCCCGACGGCCGTTATTTCGCCGTCGTGTTCCATCACCGCCGGCTCTGGCTCTACGACGCCCGGAGCGGCCGGCCGTGCGACGTGGGCATCGCCGGGCAAGGAAACATTTCGGCGGCCGCGTTCTCCGGCGACAAGCTGTTGGTGGCCGACCGTTTCACTCGCGTGATCGAGTACGAACTCGAGCCGGCGGGGGTGGCGCGCCGTTTCACGCCGACGCGCGGCGTTCTGGAGAACCTCTACTTCTACGGCATCAAGCCGCTCTACACCGTGTTTCCCAAGCCCGGCGAGTTGGGAAATATGGTCACCTATTTGCTGAGCGGATCGGAGAGCGTCCCTTTGAGCGATGACCGCGGCGACCTTGGCGCGGCGCGGCTGCACCTCGACGTCTGGGGCCCCCTCTGGAGCAACCTGGCCTTCGTGGCCGTCGTCGTCGGGCTGGGTTGCTGGTACACGCGGCGGAAGGATTTCTAAACAACGGCCCCCGCTTCAAGCAGCACACGGAACGCCACGGAGGGCGTTCCCTACAGAGTCATCTCGTTCCCACGCTCCGCGTGGGAACGGATCATCGGCCGCTCCGCGGCCACGGCGTCGCGCGGCGACGTTGCGCTTGACTGGGACGCGGAGCGTCCGCCGCGGCGTTCCCACGCCGAGCGTGGCGACGGCCCGCTGAAATTTTTTTTCGCAATTCGCTGTTGCGGAAAAATCTGGAATCCGTACAACTATGACCCATGAGTTCACTCTACAAGAGTTCTTGGCCTTTCGCGCGAGCCCTGACGGGCGCGCGCGGCAAGGCCGGCGATAGGAAGTCGGTTTCTTGTCAAGGGTGAGACTCGCTCGCGCTCGTCATCGATCGCGTGGGACCAGTACGCCGGGCGATCGCGTTCTCGCATGCTGGGCTTTCGCGTTGGCTTGACGACGGAGAAGGAGCTCGCCAGGTTTTTTTATGGAGGACGTAGCGTGGCTAAGAAGAAAGCTGCTAAGAAGACGGCCAAGAAGGCCAAGAAGAAGTCGGCGAAAAAGAAGAAGATGTAGCTTCGCAGTCGGTCGCCTTGCGGTCGTCGCTTTTCGCCGCGACTCAAGGGGAGATCGAACGCCGGCAAGTTGCAGCAACGACGAGAAAGAGCCGCCTGGACCGTGAGGTCCAGGCGGCTCTATTGATTGATTCAGCGGCCCGCTTCAAGATACCGATCCCTGAGGCGTCGCGGCGCTCCGTGACGTGGCCGTGAGGGCGCGGTGGCTGGGGCAGAGCCTAAGCGATGTCCCGGTTCCCGCGTACGCTCCCGCGTACCGGGGCGGATTGAAAGCAAGCGTTCGCCATCGCATTGGGCGTCTGCCGGACAAGCCTGCGAGGGAGCGAGCGTCGGCCACTGGTCCGCTCTGGGCTTGGTGGCTACGATGCAAGGGAAAGGAGCATTGCCATGATCGAATTGACTGAACGGCAGCGGCAGGAATTGATAGCGACCGACACCCCCCAGATATTGGACCCGGGCACAGGAAAAACGTACGTCCTGGTGCGATCCGAGATCTACCAGCGGCTCAGGGAGCTTCTGGACGACGAACCCAGGGTCACAGGCGAGATGATGGACCGACTGATGGAGCAGGAGGATCTGGATGACCCCACCCTGGCGTTTTACCAGCGGGAGTACGGTCGCAAGTCATGATCCAGCGTTGTGACGTCGTCATCGTCGAATTCCCGTACACGGATGCGGCACAGTCCAAGGTCCGCCCGGCGGTCGTGGTGCTGAACGACCGGGACAACCAGAGGCTCCGGAAGACCATTGTCGCCATGATCACCGGAATCGATGAGCGCGAAGTGGCCCGCCATCATGGCGGTCGGCGTTGGAACCATGTGCGGTTTCGCCCACGGCAAAATGCGTGGGGGCCTTGTTCCGCCCCAAACTGCGCAGCTTGGCGCGCGTGGCCGCCGCGCCCGGTCTCAACCGTTGACGGCGGATTGAAAGCAAGCGTTCTCGAATTCGTCCGGCTTCATCACGGCCAGTTGGTCGGTGACCCGTTTGCGCATCTCGACGGCGAAAGCCAGAACCTCTTCCAGCAGGGCCGCCGGCACTTCGCCGGGCGCGTAGTGAGGGTAGAGCAACTTCAACATTCCGGCCACCGTCTTTTTGACCGCGTCCTCGTTGCGCTGGTTCATCCCGCGGAATGTGAGTTGGGCGGCGACGTGGGTTTGATAGTTGCGGCGGCGAAACTCCGCCAGGATTTCGGCGAAGTAGTCGCTCATGAATCCGTAACCCGGCGCGTAGTTCATGGGATTGATGACGGGGATTTCCCAGCCGGGCAGGTAGCCGTGGAGACGGTCCAAGAACGCGGTGTCTTGCAACTCCACCGGTAGTACCGCGAAAAGGTGGGGATACTTGCGGCTGGGGCGCTTCTCTTCCAGAACGACCTCGATGTTGCCGCCCAGAACGATCGAGGCGCTGGCGCGGAACTCCTGGCCCATCCGCGTGAAGATGCCGGTTTGCATGTAATCCTTAAACGTGCTGATGCTCGCCTCGGCATCCTCGAATTTCGTTTTCGAAATCTCGTCGAAGTAAACCACATGCTTCGTGGCGACGACGCCAAGCCGCTTGGCCGCCCCGTGGTAAAACAGCGTGGCGGGAGTCGCTTTGCCGCCGCTGACCACGAACGCGCGGCTCGACGTGTTGCGGTACGTGAACGTCTTCCCCGTCTGCTGGGGCCCGAGCTCCATCAGGTTGTAGTTCGACTCGACGAACGGCACCAGCCGCAGCAGCATCAGCCACTTGGTGCGGCGGTCGAGGTTGGCCGGGTTGAAGCCGACGGTCTGCACGAGCAGGTCGAGCCATTCGTCGTCGTCGAACAGGGGCCGCTTGGAAATGTACTCGTCCAGGTCCAGCCGCGTGACCTGGAAGGGCGTGAACTCGCGGATGTAAAACGGGTACTTCCGGCTCTTGATTTCATAGGTGGCGTCGTACTCGACGGTCATGGTGCCCCAGGCGCCGCTGGTCAGCAGGATTTCGCCGAATTGCGTGAGCACCTTCTGGCTGACGCGGACCGTGTTTTCGCCCAAGGCCGGCACGTCGGCCCAGTAGTGGTCCTTGCCCGCCTCCAAACGGACCACCAGTTGCCCCAGCAGCGTGTACTCGCCCTTTTCCTTGATCGCCGACTTGATCAGCTCCTTCTTCGACGACTCGGTGTAGTGTTCGCTCAGGATGCGGTCGATCTTTCGTTGTCCCGGTAGCGGATCGTCGGCCTGGACGTAGCGCGAAACGAGGTACTCCAGCACGAACCGCGGAAACTCCCGGTAGGCTTCGTTCCATCGAGTCAGCGGTTTCAGGATCACGCGACCTTCCAAGAGCCGAAGCACCTTGGCGTCGAGTGCGGCCCGTGGCGGCGCGCCGTTGCCTGCGCTCGGCGTGTGGGTCGCGTTTGAGTTCGGCATCGGTTGCACCGCTGGGTTATAGGTTAGCCCGGACTCAGGGTTCTGTCGCCTTTCGCTCCGCGAAAGGGCGTTCTTTCGCGGAGCGAAAGGCGACGTTACAGGTCGTCAAACGCCTTCAAAACATCCGTGTCGATCTTGGTGGGCTTCGGCTTGACCGAGACGCGCACCACATCGTTTCCATAGCCGGGCCGAATCATCCCGCCCGAAAGATCCTCGTGGGCCAGGTCGAGCATCACCGCGGTCGTGGTCTTGTCGGCAATGGGGCTTCGGTCGCGGTCGGTTGCGATCCGGCCCCGCACGGCGCAAGTGAAGTGTTCGCGCCGACCGGCCGCAAGCGTACCCTGCTTCTGCGGGATCAGTTGCTCGCCCAAATTCGTTTTGACCGTGAGCTCGAATCGCGCGTCGACGTTGCCCGTGTTCGCCAGGTCGAAGGCGAGAATCGCCGTCTCGTCCTCGGCGACGCTCATCTCGCGCGGCAGGTCGAGGATCTCGACCCGGGCCGCCTTCTGTTCGATGGGCTTGAGCAGGACGCAGGGAATGGTCATCTCCGCGAGCGACACCCCGCCGTGCGCAAACCGGGTGGGACGCCCTTTCTCGCGCTGATACCACGTTCCCCCCACCGCCAGCGTGAAAACGGTACTGATTTTCTTCCCGTCATGCGCGATCTCTTCCCATGGGAAGCTCAGATGCGTTCCCGACGTTGGCGGTTTCTTCGGCTCGAACCACAAATAGCGGTAGGCGACGTCATCTTCACTGGCGCCGCTGCTCAAAGCCTCCAACCGCGATACGCGCACCTGTTCATGGGCGAACAATTCCTGGAAACCGTGGTCGGACGTCAGGAGCACCAGATCGCCGGGGCGGACGCGGCGGCGTAGATCGTCGACGATTCCGCGGCGTCCCTGCTGCGTCAGAAGCTGTTGTTTGATCTTCTCGTTCAACGACGCCAAGGTGTCGTTGTGATAGTGGCCCAGGTCGTCGCTGATGGGGTAAATGAGCACGTTGGCGTCGCGTCCCTCGTCCGCATCGTAGCCCAGTCGCTCGCGGGCCTCGGTGGTCTCGGCGTCGGTGACGAAGGCCATGCGGGTCGCCAGATCCTGGTTGGTCAGCCCCAGCGCCCTGGCCGCCAGGACACGTTCTTCTTTCGTCGGTTTCTGAAAGAAGTTCTTCCAGTCTTTCCCGAGAGCCCCCGCGAGCAGACCGCGGCGCGCGACGTCGGTTTTGCTCGGCAGCAGGCTGAAAAATGGGCGGTCCTGGCCATCGACGACTTCGAAGTGTTCCAGCAGCAACGGCCGCACGACCGCCTGCCAGGTGTCGAACCGCATCCCGTCCATCACGAGGACCCAGACCCGCGCGTACTTTTGGCGTTTGCCGCCGCGCAGCACGTCGGGAATGATGCGAACCGCGCTGCGCGGGCCGTAAACGAATTTCTGCGGATCGCGTTCAATGAACGCAGCCAAGGCGGCGTCGAGCCGATTCAGGAACGCGCGGACACGAAACCGCAAGCCGTTTGGTTCCCGCATGACGAATTCGTACCCGGCACGGTGTAGTGTCGGATCGTCAACGGTCTCCAATCGCGCAAAGGCCTCGGCCGTCCGGTACTCCAGCAGGTGCAGGCCGTGTTCGACGTACCAGTCCAAGATCTGTTCGGGCGCGGAAAACGACGGCAACGGCGTCGCCAAGGCGTTTTCGACGCCCGCCAGGTCGCTCGCCGCGCACATCAGCGCCGCGAGCCGCCGTTGCGAGTCCCCGAGCGAGTCCCGCCCGCGGCGGTACTCGCGGACGAGCTCGTGTTGCGAAAGGCCCTCGGTCCACTGGGGCCATGGCGCGGCGGCCTCAAAGCGGGCGACCACGGCCTGGCGGATGACGAAGGCGGCCAAAGCGGGCGCCGAGCCGGTCGACACAACCAACCGCGCCGCGACGGCCCCATCTTGCCCGAGCACCTGCCTTGCCCTTTGCAATC
>DATKSN010000126.1:0-18230 GCA_035531595.1 Pirellulales bacterium
AGCGCAGCAATGATTCAAATCAGCAACGTGAGTCTAATGCTGCGCAGGCTTGCACCGGTATCGCGACCAGAGTTCCACTATGCGGTCGCGGCCTAAATTCCCCCGGAAAAATGACGAAATAGTTTTCGGATAGCCTCTCAGTATACCCGCACGCGTCGTTGCCGCGATATGCGGCTCGCTCAAGTGTGCTCTGGCCTGCGCAAACGGGTGTAGGGTTACGCCAATAATTCCTCGACCACCCGTCCATGCACGTCGGTCAGCCGGAAGTCGCGGCCAGCGTAGCGGAACGTGAACCGCTCGTGGTCGAAGCCCAGCAGTCGCAGCATCGTCGCGTGCAAGTCGTGAACGTGCAGCCGGTTCTCGACGGCGCGGAAACCGAACTCGTCGGTGGCCCCGTAGACCTGTCCCCCCTTGACGCCGCCTCCGGCCAGCCAGGTGGTGAAGCCATAGTGATTGTGGTCGCGCCCGCTGGCGGCGGGCAGTTCGGCCACCGGCGTGCGGCCGAACTCGCCGGCCCAGAGGATGAGCGTCTCGTCCAAGAGCCCGCGCTGCTTGAGATCCTTGATCAATCCGCCGATCGCCTGGTCGCACTCGCCCGCCAGTTTGCGATGGTTGACCTCGATCGCGTCGTGGTTGTCCCACGGTTGCCCGGCCCCGTGCCACAGTTGCACGTAGCGCACGCCACGCTCGACGAGCCGCCGCGCGACGAGCGCCTGGCGCGCGTGGACGCCGGGACCGTAGAGGTCGAGCACATGCCGCGGTTCGCGGCTGACGTCGAAGGCCTCGGCCGCCTCGCTCTGCATGCCAAAGGCGAGTTCGAACGACTGGATGCGGGCTTCCAACTGTGGGTCGTCATGCCGTTGGCGCTGGTGGCGCTGGTTGAGCCGGCCAACCAAGTCGAGCTGCCGCCGCTGCTCGGCGGGTGAGGCCTCGTGGTGCCGGATGTTCTCGATCAGCTTTTCCAACTCCGTGTGCTGCGAGTCGACATACGTGCCCTGGAACACACCCGGCAGGAATCCGGCCTGCCAGTTCTGCGAGGCCTGGATCGGGTAGCCGCCGGGGCACATCACCACGAAGGCCGGCAGATTCTGGTTCTCGCTGCCAAGCCCGTAGGTGATCCACGAACCCATGCTGGGCCGGATCAGCCGGGCTTCGCCGCAATTCATCAACAACAGCGATGGCTCGTGGTTGGGCAGGTCGGCGTAGGTCGAGCGGATGAAGGCGATTTCGTCGATCACCGAGGCCACATGCGGAAAGATCTCGCTGACCTCGGTGCCGCACTGCCCGTGCTTGGCGAACTTGAAGGGAGAGGGGTACGCCGCGCCGGTCGGGCGCTCCGTGGCCGGCGTCACCGGGAGCGGCTGTCCGGCGTATTTCGCCAACGCCGGCTTGGGGTCGAACGTATCAACCTGCGACGCGCCGCCGTTGGCGAAAATGTGGATGACATGCTTCGCCTTGGCCGGAAAGTGTGGCGCGGCCTTGGGCGCGAGTGGGCGGCCCGTGTCGACGACGGGTGCGCCTCGCCCCTCGCCTGCGAGCAACTCGCCCAAAGCGAGCGAACCCAGGCCCAGCCCGCAACGGGCGAGCAAGTCGCGGCGGGAGAAGCCCGGCGAACGCGGAATGCGGAACGCGGAGTGCGAACAGGGCAGATCGTTCTTCATGGCTGACTTGGATTCAATGTTGGCCCACCTGCCGTTCGAGGCGAATACAAGCTACGCGGTCAATCGCTCTTGCCACGCTTCTTCTTTCGTTTGACCAGCCGTCTCCCCACGCCTTGCACTGCGCAGGCCAGGGGCCTATTTTGGCGGTACACGCTCCGCGTCATTACGCCTCGCCCCAACCTCCCCACCCCCAAGGCCCTCCCGACGATGTTGCTCTTCGACGCTCACCTTGACCTCAGCATGAACGCGCTGGAATGGAACCGCGACCTGACGCGGCCGGTGGCGGAAATCCGCCAACGCGAGGCGGAACGCGGCGACAAGGTCGACCGGGCCAAAGGGACCGTGGCGCTGCCGGAAATGCGTCGCGGACAGGTGGGTTTGTGCGTCGCCACGCAGATCGGCCGCCACGTCAAGCCGGGCAATCCGCTCCCTGGTTGGCACAGCCCCGAAATCGCCTGGGCCCAGACCCAAGGACAATTGGCCTGGTATCGGGCCATGGAAGAGGCGGGCGAAATGGTGCAGATCACCGACGCGGCGGGACTGGCGCGGCACGTCGCGCTCTGGAAACAAGGCCCGCCGGCCGGCACCGATCCCAAAACCGCCGGGCAGGCGGGACGCCCGCGCCACAATGCTCCGATCGGCTACATCCTCAGCCTCGAAGGGGCCGACTCGATTCGCACGCCGAAACACCTCGAACGCCATTGGGAGCAGGGCCTGCGCGCGATCGGTCCGGCCCACTATGGACCCGGCCGCTACGCCACGGGCACGCACACCAGCGGTGGCTTGGAGCCTCGCGGCCGGGAGTTGTTGGCCGAGATGGACCAACTCGGCTTCATTCTCGACGTCACGCACCTTTCCGACGAGTGTTTTTGGGACGCGCTCGAATGTTTTCACGGTCCCGTCTGGGCCAGCCACTCGAACTGCCGCGAGTTGGTGCCCGACCAGCGGCAGTTTACCGACGAGCAACTCAAGGCCCTGATCGCGCGGGGCGCGGTGATCGGCGCGGCGCTCGACGCCTGGATGATGGTGCCCGGCTGGATTCGCGGCCAGACGACGCCCCAGCAGTCGGGCGTGACGCTGGAGCACATGCTCGACCACATGGAGCACGTCTGCGAACTGGCCGGCGACGCGCGGCACACGGCGATCGGCACCGATCTGGACGGAGGGTACGGGCTGGAGCAGTCGCCCGGCGATCTCGACACGATCGCCGACCTCCAACGGCTGCCCGACATGCTCCGCCGCCGCGGCTTCAGCGACGCCGACATCGAACGGGTCGCGCACGGCAACTGGCTGCGGTTCCTGAACGACGCCTGGGGCTGACTGCCTCGTTTCACGGGGCGTTGGGCGTAGCGATATTCAGCCCGGCGTTTACGCAGAGCTCGCTCGTAATAGAAATAGGGAAAACAACTGTCCGCACTATCCGTATGCCGATCGCAAGCGCTTACTGCAAAATACCTTACGACCATTCTTCAGGCGGACGGTAACCGTCCGCCGCTTCCAATGTTTGGCTGGTGCCGCCGCCGCACCTTGACGATGAGCAGCGTTCGCCTTTGAAGTTCAGTCGCCTTCTTAGCCGCGGGGTTCTCCCGCGGGATCGGCCTTGCGAAGTGCTTGTGGCGGTTCCCCAGCTTGATCGCATAATGAGTCGGAGATTTCCAGCTCAAAGTCCATAATCCGTAACAGGACTTGGGGCGCGTTGGGAATCTTGTTCATTCCGTTCGGCGCTCCGCGCACAAGGGAGTTGATGTTGTCGATGATCGTCTCGCGGTACACCGTCGCCGCGAAACGCTTTCCCGCTTCGCGAACGCCAGGCATGCGGACGGAGACGAGCGGCGCAAGGGGTTCCCGGATGGGGGGAACCTGTACTCCCCGTTCGTCCAGACAATGGTAAACAAGCACCACCTCGGTCGAGGCCGTAAGGGGCACGCTTTCAATGCGCGCGATGAATTCGTCAGCCCTATGGGAGAATGCGCTGGTCACGATACTCTCACTTTTCAACTCATGTTGGACGACACTTTCCCCGTCATCATCCTCCTCGATCTCTTTGGCGGAACGGCGTGACTGAGGGGAGACGTCAGTAAGAGCTTTGTACCATCGAATGAGGCGAAAGAAAAGGAAGGCGGCAATTCCAGCGGCAGAGGTACGAATGATGAACAACAGCCAGTCTCTTTCACTCGAAAGGGACTCTGGAGTGATCCATCCGGATATGGTAATCGCTAGTAAAAGGATGGCTGTGGTGGCGAGGAGAAGGCGAACGCGGCCCCAGAATACGTTGAGGCTGTACCTGATACCGCGATCCGGACGATAAAGTGGAGGGAACCACAGTTGCAAGAGTGACTTATAGTGGTTCATCGGATACTCCTTCACTGCTGTTGTTCAAAGGTCTCGATACGCTCCGACACATCTCATGCCATTTTGTGCGAAGTGTCCCAATTACTTCGATTACGTCTGAAAACGCCATTGAGAGCGCGACAAAGAGGATCGTGCCGGAGGCAATGCACCTAAAAGTGAAAGCGACGTATTCGTGAAAGCCGCGCTCAACATGAAGCCAGTCGATGAACTTGGAAGCCAGGTGATCAATGAGAACCCAAAGAACAAACAGCAACGCGTCAATCAGAATATCCCCGGCAATTTTGAGGGACGCGAAGAACTTCTTCTTGAATGACGCTTTTACTGACGACCAGTCGTCGGCCATGCGATTCCACCCTACCTGCCTTGAAGCTGCCGCGGTGAAACGAATCCTCCACGCTCCGACTTCTCAGACCCCTCGCTTCCGCGACGAACGCCTGGGCGGCCGCGTGCCGGGCCTCGCTTTGGGCGCCGAGCCCGCCGCGGCGGCGGACCACCACGCACTTCCTCACCGTGTAGTCGCGGACCCGCATGCAAATTAATTCCTTGAACTCGGTCGCCAGCCGATGATCGGCGAGTTAACGCAACCGTATTTTATCACCCTCGTCCTTGAAAAGCGAGGGCCGTGGTCCAATCAAGGGACTCCTAGAGTCTTCCGTCTTCCAGGAAACTAAAATATCCGATCCGGTTGAAGATGATGTGGTCCAGTAACTCGATGCCCATGATCGCCCCGGCGGCCTTGAGCTGGACGGTAACGTCGATGTCGCCGGACGAAGGCTCCAAGGGGCCGCTGGGGTGGTTGTGGGCGACGATCACGCCCGAGGCGCGGTCGGAAAGCGCGTCGGCGAACACCTCGCGCGGATGGACGGGGCTACGGTCGACCAGCCCGATCGAAACGACGCGGATGTTCAGGATCTCGTTCGCGCCGTTGATCGTGGCACAGAGAAAATGCTCCTGCTTGCGATCGGCGAAATGCCGCACATGAGGCAACAGGTCGGCCGGGGTTTCAATCTTGGCCCCCTCCGGCTTGATTCGGCGGCGCGCAAACTCGATCGCCGCCAGTATCAAGGTGGCCTTGGCGTCGCCCACTCCGTTGAACTGAGTCAGATCGTCGGCTGTTACGTCCAACCCCTTCTCGTCGATCAGCCGTGCCAACCGGCCCGCGAGCGTCATCACGTCCATGCCCGGCGTGCCGCTCCCAAGCAGTACCGCCAGCAATTCCTGGTCGCTCAACGCGGCAGCCCCTTTGCGGAGCAGCTTTTCCCGCGGGCGGTCGGCTTCGGGAATCTGGTCGATCGACTTGCTCATCGCCTCACGCCGCGAAAATCAGGTGCTGCTGAATGACCGTCACCGCCATGATGCCGAAGATACCGCCGTCGCCCGTGTACTTTGGATCGGATAGCTCCTCGTAGCGTCCACGCTCGTCGTAGGCGGTCCGAATCTCCTGTTTGACCCGACCGCGGTAAGTGTGTTCGAGATAGAGGGGGTCGCCGCGATGCGCCTGCACGGTCCCGCGGATGGTGGGGTCGGCGACCTTCTCTTCCGTCACTCCCTTGATGTATAGCGCCTGTTCGTCCGTAATCGCGAACTTGGCGCGAATCTCGGCGATCATGTCGTGGATTGAAACCTTGCTCAGCGGCGGCCCGGCACCCTTGGCCCCCTTGCCCGGCTTGAGCTTCAATGGGCCGCCGCTACGGACTTCTCCTTGGGCTTCCACGGCCGCCTTGATGACGGCGGTCTGGCGAATCTGCTTCATCAGGTCTGACACGGTCCCGACCTTGATGAGCTGTGGACCTACGTAATCGGCAAACGTGGCAAACTCCCGAATCTCCGGCGGGTAAGTGAAGAAGCATGTGAGGAAATGGAAACTCTTTACGAAGCGCGCCAGCAAATCGACGAACGCCTTGCGCTCTTCCCAACCGGTGAGCTTTGTCTGAAAGCGCGTCCGCAAAGCGTTCACCCGGAATTGCAACTGCGCATCCGTCCCGCTTTTGAGCAGCGCGAGCAAATCGGCGGCGTCGTTCTGTGTGAAGACCCCCGCCGCGAGAATCTCCGCGTGCCGTTTCAGGCAGGTTTCCTGATCAGGTTCTTCCGGCTCGAACGGCGTTCCTTGCCGATACTTGGCGAAGGCCTTCAGGATTTGCGCGGCGTTGTTCGTGAAGTCCACGACCACCACATCCTTCTTGCCGTGGTGACAGCGGTTCAATCGCGAAACCGTTTGTACCGCGTTGCGGTCGAGCACCGGCTTGTCGAGAAACATGCCCGCCAGTAGCGGTTGGTCGAAGCCGGTCTGGAACTTGTTCGCCACCACCATGATCCGGTAGTCGTCCCCCTCAAAGCGGTCTTCGATCAGCTCGCCGGGCTGTAACTCATTCACGGCGTATTCGCTGATGGCCGCGTTCGTCTCCGGATGCGCGAAATCGGAAAAGGCGTAGAGCGCCTTGTAGTCGGCCCCGCGCTCCTTGAGCTTCTCCTTGATGATGTTGAAATACCGTAGCCCGGCCACGCGCGACGACGTGACGATCATCGCCTTGGCGCGCCCACCGATGAGCGGCGCCACGTCCTTCTCGAAGATGCGGAGCATGACCTCGGCCTTGTATTGGATCAGCCCGTCGTCCTGAAACGCCACGTTCCGCAGCGCCTTGGACACGACCCCCTTGGGGTAGAGCTTCTCCTCCTCGGGCTGCGGGACGATGGGGCAATGCAGGTTGTAGAGCGTCTTGTAAGAGATGATGCTCGTCGCCACGTCCACGATGTAACCTTCGGCGATCGCCTCCGCCTCGGTGTACGTATCGAACGGCTTGCCGAAGAGCGACACGGTGGCCGGTGAAGGCGTGGCCGTGAAGGCGACGAACAACTGGTTCATGTCATGCTCGCGAATGACCTTGGCGATTTGGTCTTCGAGGTTCTCCTCGTCGGCGTCCGAATCGGGTTCGTCCGTCTTACGAAACGGCAGCCGAATCGCCGCGCCCATGTGGCCTTCTTGCGAGCGGTGGGCTTCATCGATCAGGAACGCCACCCGCAGTTTCTTCAATTCCGGGTTTTTCTGGATCTCCTCCAGCACCCAGGCGAATTTCTGCTGCGTGGTGACGATGATGGGCCTCCGCTCTCTAAGGAACCGCGGCAGGTCGTCGGCCTTCTTGGCGATGCCCACCACGTCCTTGAGGTGCGTGAACTTGTCGATGTCCTCCCGAATGTTCGTGTCGAGCGATTTTCGGTCCGTGAGGATGAATGTGATATCGACCAGTTTCTCGTTCGTGCCGGGCTTGAAGAGGCTGTGCAGCCGGTCAGCCAGCCAGCAGATGGAAAACGTCTTGCCGCTGCCGGCGGAATGGTCGGCCACATACTTCTTGCCGATGTCGCCCGCCGTGGCGAAGTGGGCCGTGATGGCGTCCGCCACCCGCCGCACCAGACGACTTTGGTGATAACGCGGGAAGATGGTGGAGGCGGGGCGCCGCGGCTTGTCGTCCTGGGCCTCACGCTCGGGCACGCGGACGAGGAAGAACGACAGCGCCTCCAGCAACTGCTCCTTCGACAACACCTCGCGATAGAGGAACTCCACCGGGTATTCGTCGGGGTTCGTGGGGGTGTTCGTCAGCCCCATGTTGTGCCAGCGGAAATTCTGCTCCTTGCGCGGGTCGGTGGCGGCCATCACGTCGCTGGTGTCGGCCGCCAAGTAGAGAAACGGGTGCCGGAAAATCTTCTTCGCGTGGTCGCGACGGGTGAACTGCGCCACGGCGTCATGCACGTTCTGGTTGGCCTCGTGCTTTAACTCCAGCGCGACGATGGGCAGGCCGTTGAGGTAAAAAACGAAATCAATCTCGTGGTTCGTGTCGCCGAAGTAAAAGTGGGGGCGGAAAGTGACGCGGTTCTCGGCAAACTTGGCCACGCCGGCGCTCGCGACGGAGCGCGGCTTGGAATAGAACAGGCGAAGCTCCAGCCCGCGCACCTTCAGGCCCCGCCGGAACAGCATCCACAGCGGCGTGTGCTCCAATTCCTTGCGCAGCGCCTTGAAGACTTCCTCCCGCGCGTCCGTATCGTAATCATATTCCAGCTTCTTCAGCGTGTCGGGCTGACTGGCTTTCAGGAAGGCCCAGAGCTGGTCTTCGGCGATGAAATGCTCCGTATCCGTGATGTCCGACTGCTCCAGCACGCCATACTTGTGCTCGCGAACGAGGTAATCGGCGATATGCCGCTGAAACGTCAATTCGGGCGGTTGCTTGCGCTTGGGCATCGTTAGTTGCCGATTTGCTCTATCCTGAACGCGGCCTGCCTTGACACGAACCCGCGGCGCAAGCAAGGAGCGTAACCACTGGCCTTGCTTGCGCTTCGGGTTGGTGTGCAGACTTCCGAATGTCTCATTCTCGGCCGCGCGCAGTATAATTCCATGCTTCGAGACGCTCCAGCCATTTGCGAAAGTGCGGGCACTCGGCGCGGATGGCCTCGAGCCCGATCTCCAGAACCGCCAGCACCCCCAAGAACGACTTCTGGTACCCCGGCACGAGCGCTTCGATTCGTTTCGACGGGGCGGTGAGAGGCGAGTCGTCAATCTCCTCCGGAGTTCGAAAAGCGTCCCGGATGGCCTGGAACCGCCCGACGAGGTCCGGGCGGCCGATCCCCTCACCAAACCGGGCACAGTCGCTGAAGAGTAAACCCTCGAACTCGTGCATCATCACGTAGGGAATAAACCGCTCCGGGTGGAATTCGCCCTCGAATTCGCCACGGATGTCGGCCACCAACGCATCCTCGACCGCCGCGGCCTTCCCGGCAAACGGCAGATTCCCGGCCACCTCGCGCCCTGGCCAGGCTTTCGCGCCCGTCTGCGGCAGGGCGTAATAATCGACCATCGTCGCCGCCAGGCAGCCCGGATCCTCTTTGAGGTGCTTGAGAATATCGGTGCGGATCGAATTCCAGCCGCGGATGCCGCCGCGGCGGTCGCGCTGCCGCGCGTTGCCGACCAGGCGCGCGCTCACCTTCGCGTAGCCGCGGCCATAGAGGTGCGGCGCGAGAACCTCGTTGACAAACGTCTCCTCCGTCTCGCCTTCGACGTGAATGTGTAGTCTAGACACTGGATTGCTCCGCCGCGGGCCTTCCGCCAATCTCGTTTTTTTCCCAAAGTTGACCGAGGCTGTAATCTTCCAGCCATGTGGCGAGCCTCGTCGATTCAAGCCGCGTCAACTGCGTGCCGCCGTGTACCCGATCGGCCACCAGCACGTCTTCCGGCTGAAAATGGTCCAGCAGCAGGGGCGATTGGGTGGAGACGATGACCTGGGTTTTCAGCGCCGCCTGTTTCACCAGCGAGGCCAGCATCGTGACCGCGTAGGGGTGCAGACCGAGCTCCGGCTCGTCGAGCAGGATCACGGATGGGCGGTAGTCGTCTGGTTGAAGGAACAGCGTCGCCAGCGCGATGAAGCGCAGCGTCCCGTCGGAGAGCGAGGAGGCGTCGAAATAGGCGTCCGATCCCTTGTGCCGCCATTCCAGGCGAATCTTGTCTGGATTCAGTTTTTGCGGTTCGAGCGAAAAGTCATCGAAAAAGGGCGTGACGCGCCGCACCGTGCGTCGGATCAGGCTGTAGGACGACTCGTGCTTCTTGCCGAGATAGTACAGGAACGCCGCCAGATTCGAGCCGTCGGATCTCAGGTAGTCGTTGTCGTCGACGTCCGCCGTCTTCTTCATCGGCGAAGTCGAGCTGGTGTCGTGAAAATGATAGAGTCGCCAGCGGTCAAGGTGCGAGCGGACGTAGCTTGCGATCTTCGGCTGCTTCGACGCGCTGATACCGCCCTCTTTGCCGGCGCGGGCGATTCCTTCGCCGAGCGGCCCGTCAGGGTAGCGCACTTTGTCCCAATAGTAGGCCATTTCGGAATGCGGCACCAATTCGTCGAGATCGGTCGGCTGGAGTTCGATCTCGTACTGGTTGCGACCACCTTGAAACGAAATATGAAGATGAAGGACGCCAGTGACCTTCGATCCGAAGTGCAGCACCTTGTCGGCGCCGCCCGCCTTGACGACGTAGTCTTGCAGACGGCCTTCCCGAATCGTGTGCAGGAAGGAAAACGCGCCAATGAAATTGGACTTGCCGGAGCCGTTCGGGCCGATAACCACGTTGATCGGCCCGAGATCGAGCTTCTCGATCGATGCGATGCTTTTGAAGCCCTTGATCGTGATGCTGTCGAGCTTAGGCATGCGACGGTTCCCGCGTTGAATCCACCTTCCCAACTATAGCAGGTCGATGGCCAATTGCACGCGCGTCCGCCTCGGTGATTCGCCGCCGGCCGGTGACGCATTCGTGTATCAGCGACTTGCGGTAGGAGGTGAGGGTGGCGATCTGGGTTTCGATGCTGTTGACGATACGACTGACTTCAGCCAGCCTCCCCGCGACAAAATCGGCGATCGCCTCTTGCTCGGAACGACACGGCGGCAACGCCAATACAACGCCTCCAAGTTCCTCGGCGTTCAGATGTGGTTGCGCGGCGCGGAGGGTTAATAGGAGAATCTGGCCCTCAAGTACATATCGGCTCAAGAGACAGTAGGCCACGAACCTCGGCGAAGCCGCCGTTACCGTGGCCACCATGTCGTATCCGGCAACCGACCCTTCCAACTCCCTTGGGACGATTGCTGAATCGCCGGTGTACGCCCCGCTACGAACGACGATAATCTCACCAGCCTTGAGATAGGGTTTCTTCTCCGGGGGTAATTCCTGAGGATCAATTCGCAAGAGATTCTCGGTACGAATCATCCCTCCATCGACATCTGTTGCTCGGATCATTGGCACACCCGACGCCAGTGTGGCCGGAGGTTGGCCAAGGCCATATCGGATGCATGCGATCGACTTGAGCCTGCGAAGTCGCCAGTCGGTCGGGATCTCCGGCAACACCATCCAGCCGGTGGTTTGGATCTTGACTGTTTCGTCAAGGCCCTTCGTGACGGCCTGGACGAGTATCGAAGCGCAAAGGGCGTCTAGTATTTCGAGTTGGCGGCGTTTGGCCGCCACGGCGGCGTCGATGACCGCGCAACTGGCGTCCAGGTACGCCGCGATGCGGCGTTGCTCAGCCAGCGGCGGTATCGGAACAGGAAACGCCCTGAAATCCTTGTCGGCTACAGCGGGGTATCCAACCCCCGTCGCGGCTGCCTCGAAGTACTGTCGAGCGTTTTCCGAGACGATCGCGTAGTACGCGAACATGGGCCACAGTCTTGCCTCGTTTGGCTCCGCGACGTTGAAGCCGGTCGAGCAGATCAGATCCTCACGCCCGTTGAACATAAACGCAACGGATTGAAGGTTGGGTCTCACCGAAGAAATCAGAGTGCTGTTTTTCGCCACACGCCGCCGGGCTCGTGAGGGCGCGTCCTCATACCTCAGGCGTTCAATTGCCTTTAGGTCGACGACGCCGTGATAATCGACGTTTGAGATCTCGAGGTAGTCGAACTCGTAGCCAGGATCGGTATTCGCAGGCAGCGCTGATGCATTGATCGCGGCAACGTCTTTCAGCCGATCGTGGTGCCAGCCCCTAGGCAGGGAGATCATTTGGCCAGCCCCTGCAGGATCGTCTCCGCCTCCTTCTCCAGTCGCCAGAATTCCGCCAGCAGATCCTTCGCGGGCGTGGGCGGCTGGTAGCGGTAGAAATATTTGTTCGGCAGGATTTCGTAGCCGAGTTGCGGGCCGTCCTCCCAGCGGATGATGGGCTTGGCGATTTCCCGTTTCAGAAATGCCTCGATATCCTCGCCGTGGGGGATGTATTCGTCGTCCTGCACGTAGTGCCGGTGCGTCCATTCGACGGAGACGATTTCGTCGGCGTCGGCGAAGGCTGCCTTGAACGTCCTCGCGGCGTTCTCCTTCGGCTTGAGAGTGAACTCGACGGTCTTTTCGTTGCCCGTCGCCTTCACCCGCACGCGCACGCGGAAAGTCAAATCGCTCTCGTGGAAGTCCTGCTCCTTCTTCACATTCGCGGCGGTGAAAGTCTTCTCGTAACGCTCGGTGACGAAGGCGGGCTGGTCGTGCTCATCCGTCTGCCAAAAAACGACGCTGACCTTGTGGTAGGCGAAGTCCTCCCGCTCGAAGATCTTGACTTGCTCGTCGGCGAAGCCGTTGGCCCAACCTTTCTGGTAGCGCTCTTCGATCCAATCACGGTGGGCGTCGGTCATGCGGTTGCGTTTGTTGCCGAAGGATTTCGGCTCCTTCTCGAACTGCCGGCGGGCATCGATGAGCATCACGCGGCCGCGATGGCCGGCCGGCTTGTCGTTCCGGAGCAGCCAGATGTAGGTGAAGATGCCCGTGTTGTAAAAAAGCTGATCGGGCAGCATGACGATGGCGTCGAGCCAGTCGTTCTCCAGAATCCAGCGGCGGATCTCGCTCTCGCCCGATCCGCAGTCGCCGTTCGAAAGGGGCGAGCCGTTGAAGATGATGGCGATACGGCTGCCGCCTTCGTCGGGCGGGGCCATCTTGGCCAGCATCGTTTCCAGGAAGAGCAGCGCGCCGTCATTGACGCGCGGCATTCCGGCTTGATAACGGGTTTTCTGCAGCTTGCGGGCTTCCTTCTCGTAGCCGTCCTTGCCGCCCCAGGTGACGCCGAAGGGTGGATTGCTCAGCATCCGGTTGAAGCGCCATTTGGGTTCCGGCCACTGGTCGCCCGGCTCCTTGCTGTGCGGGTCGTGCGGGATGAGCGAGTTGCCAAGACGGACCGTGGCCTGCCGGTCGTTCTTGATCAGAAGGTCGGCCTGACAGACGGCGTAGTTCGTGGGCGATAGTTCCTGCCCGTGAACGGTGACGTATTTCTCCACCCGTGCCTTTTCCTCCGGTGTGTCGGCGCGTTCGAGCAGGTGCTCCTTCGCCACCGACAACATGCCGCCCGTGCCGCTGGCGGGGTCGTAAATGGAAAAGTGCCGCTGCGGGATGGGAATCTCCAGCAGTTCGACCATCAGCCGGATGACCTCGCGCGGCGTGAAGTGCTCCCCGGCCTCCTCGCCGCTTTGTTCCGAGAAGCGCCGCAGCAGCTCCTCGTAGATGTACCCCATTTCCAGCCCGGAGAGTTGGTCGGGGCCGAGCGCGAGCTCCTTGTATTGGTTCAGGATCGGGGCCAGCCGGTTGTTCTTCACCATCAGGCCGATGGTGGCGCGGTAATTGAAGTGCTCGATGATGTCGTCAACGTTTTGTGAGAAGCCGTTGATGTAGGCGCGGAAGTTTTCCTCGAAGAGCGCGTGGTCTTCCTCATAGACCTTGCGGAGCGTCCAATCGGTCTTGTTCGAGAAGGGCGCCATGCCGGTCTCCATGCCCTTGAGCAGCTTGGCCAGCTCTCTCTCAGCGAGCTTTGGCCGTTTCGCTCGCACCTCCTCCGACTTCTTCTCCCGCCAGTCGATCAACACGCACTCCAGCCGGCGGATGACGATGATCGGCAGGATGACGCCCTGGTATTCGTAAGCCTTGAACTTGCCGCGCAGCCGCTCGGCCGATTTCCAGATGTCGCCGGTGAGGTTGTCGAGCTTGGGTTTGTCGAGCGCGAGGGACATCGGAAACGGACTACGATGGTTGAAACACCGCCAACGAAGAACCATGGCGCATTGTACACCGGGAAGGGTCGCAAACAACCGGCATGAACGCTAGCCCGGATTATTCATGGTCCCGTAGCTGGCTTCGCAAGAAGTCAGGCCGTGGACGCGAGTTACGCCAGAATTCTTGCGAATTCTGCTACAGCACAGTGCGCGAGTTCCTCCCCGGACCATGAATAATCCGGGCTAGGTGTATCCCCGCTGTGCGGGACGCCCCGCGAGAAGATCGTCCGGCTTTCCGGTAGGGTGGGACCAGCTCGCGCAGCGAGCGCAGGCCCACCATTGCTGGGAGGACGGTGTGCCGGGAGACCCGCTGCGCGGGTGCCCCTCCCAAGGCGAGCTTGTCCCACCCTACGATCTCTTCACGGGGCGTACGGCGTAGCGTTATTCGGCCCCGCGTTTACGGTGGCGGAAGCAAATCAAACACGCGATTGCCGCAGCGTCGGTAGAGAGAAAAATCGCGCCGGTCAAGCGTGAGTATTAACGCGTCTATGGACGGGGAATCCGCCGAGACGGATTTCCTGGTCGGTACCGGTACGGTTTTGCCAGTTTTTTCTTGCGCAGTTTCGGCTGCGCCGAAGCCCCGTCAGACATTATAGCATCATTCCGTCGGCCGTTCGGCCGCCAGCCGCTTGTACTCGCCGGCCAACCAGCGCGGGATGTCGCTTTTGTACCAGCGCGAAAACCAACTCTCGCTGGGACCGCCGGGCAGGTTGGTCCAGGCTTCGTCCGTGCCCAGATCGGTGACGAAATGGTACGAGGGAGCGAACGTCGTTTCGCGTTTCGCCGCCCGCAGCAGATGGCCCTGGAAGGGCGTGGCGTGGCAGCCGCGCATCGGAAACTCGCTGGTCTGGATGCCCAAAGCACGGCCGACGAACTGCGCCTCGAAAAAGCGGTTGGTGAAACTGAAAGCGTTGATCTCCGACCAGGGCTGGTCCGGCGCGCCGTCGAGCTTCTGGGCCGCCGCTCGAATCAGTTCCCCCTTTTCGCCCGGCCGCCACCAGAGCGATTCGTCCTGCTTCAACAGCCGGTCGATGCAGGTCACGACCATCATCGAGAAGCCGGCCCGCGTACACAGGTAGAGCATCCGCCGAAACCCCATCCCCCCCTGCTGCCGGCCAAACACCTCCAACAAGACGTTGCGGAAAAGCTTGGAAAAGAGCGTGGCCTCTAAACTTTCGGGCGCGTATCCGTGGTCCCAGGCCGCCAACCGCCGGCGGAGCGGACCCTCCGGCAAGTGAGGCAGAAACACCCGCATCAAGTCGCGTGCTTCGAGGCTGATGACGTCGTATTGGAGGGCCTGCATGTCGGCCAGCGTGGCCGAGGGCAACTCGCCGAGCCGCTCGTCGATCCGCCGGCGGCGGAAGTCGGGCACCGGCTGGGTGACCAGCAGCGGGCCGCCGGGCAGATTGATGTTTTCGTTGGCGCTGGCCACGAAGCCTTCGGGCGGATCGTACAGCCGCGGCAAGTCGGAGCTGGAAACCCAGCCACGCCAATGGTTGGCGGTGTCCCAGGCGGCCACCGGCAACATCCCGTTATGGCCGGCGGCGCGGCGAGGGAAACAGCCGTTGGCCTGCAGGCCGATGTGGCCGCCGGAGTCGGCGAAGACCCAACACAACGTCGGTTGCGGGCATTCGCGCACCAGATCCATCGCCTCGAGCGTGTGCGTGCATCCGGGCAGCTTGAGCCAGGTGACAATCGAGCCGCTGGAACCGGGCGCGTCGCCCGTCCAGGCCGAGAGCAGACAATAGCCCGGCCCGCTGGCTTCGGGATCGGCATCGAGCGTGCCCAGCGAGTTGTGGTAGACCAGGAATGTTTCCGGCTCGCTTCCTTTGCGGGCGATGATTTCCTCGTACACCTGGAAATCGAACCACTCGTCGCCGCGGCGGTACTGCCAGCCGCGCGGGCCGCGCTGGACGTCCTCGATGAAGTAGTCGCTGGTGTCGCCCTTGAGGTAGGTCACGCCCCAGGCGAGACGCGGCGTGCGCGCGACGGCGAACAACGGACAGCCGGGAAGCGTCGCCCCCAGCACGTACTCCTGCTCCCATTCGAGCACCGCCTCGTACCAGATCGAGGGCAAGCGGTTGACTTCCAGATGCGGGTCCGACGCCAACATCGCGCGCCCCGTGGCGCTGCGCTCCGGCGAGACCGCCCAGGCGTTGCTCCCAGCCAGACGCGGCAAGTCGGCCAGCAACTCCAAGGTTTCGTCCGAGAGGCGATTGGAAATCTTGATCTGCCGCAAGAGGTCGAAGTCGGCCGTGTCCAACAGCGGCGAGAACAGCTCGCTGAGCTTGTCGCGATCGACGCCCGTCAGCACCAGTTCCAGGAGCAAACGTTCGTTCTGCTGTTGGCTGACGGCCAGGCCGCCGAAGTTCAGCAGGTTGCCGACCAGCATCACCGATTGCTGGTTCCAGGGGTGCGGCTGAAAGCCGGCGGCCCACATCGGCAGCGAACGGCCCGACTGCTTCATTCCGTCGTTGACCCCTTCGCAATAGGCGGTCAACTCGCCGAAGGTGCGGTCGTCGAGGGCGCCGACTTCGCGCTCGAGGTGGCGGAACAGGCCGGCCTTGCGAAAAAACCGGTCGGTTTCGAGCAGTTCGGGCTTGTCGGCGATCAGCTCGGCCGAGCGGCCGCGGGCGACGCTGCGCGCGAAGAGCATTTGGGTCGGCCGATCGACCCCGTGCAGGTAGCCCAGCCCATAGAGCGCGCCTTGCCAGTTGCCGGCGCGAATATGCGGCACGCCCGCGTCGTCGCGGGCGGCCGAGAATTTGCGTCGCGGGTTCTTGATCCGCAGGGGCTTCATGGCCTCGATTCACTGCCCATTCACGCCGTGCTAGCCCTTACGGTGCCGAATCTTGGCCCGCATGCGACGTTTCTTGCGCCCGATCTTCCGCCGTCCCTTACCCGTCTTCTTCGTTCCCACACCGATCTCCGTCGAATGAATTGTGCGTGACCCCACCGAACCGCCGTCGGCCGCATGGTTGGGGCGTGCTTTCGGCGGGCCGGAATCAACCAGTCTATCAAATGGGGATGGTCCAGGGCAAGGTCTTGCCAAATAGCGATTGGCGCTGGTAGCTTCGTATCATGAAAACCGCCACCGGCACGACGGTCATCAAGCACGGCCAGTTGATTGACGGGACGGGCAGTCCGCCGGTCGCCGACGCGACGGTGGTGATCGTCGATGGTCGGATCATCTTCGCGGGACCGGTGTCCGCGGCGCCGCGCGTGCCGCCCGATACCCAGGAGCCCGATATCCAGGAGCCCGATACCCAGGAGATCGACGCCCGCGGCGGCACGATCATGCCCGGCCTGGTCGAGGCGCATTTTCATCCAACTTATTTCGACGTGGCCGAACTGGCCGATCTCGACATCAAATACCCGGTCGAATACGTCACGCTCCTCGCCGCGGCCAATGCGAAACTGGCGCTCGAGTGCGGCTACACGGCGGCCCGTAGCGGCGGCAGCCTGCACAATATCGACGTCTGGCTGAAAAAGGCGATCGAAAGCGACCTGTGCCCCGGACCGCGGCTGGCCGCCAGCGGACGCGAAATCTGTGGCGCCGGTGGCCTCATGGACTGGAACCCCGAACACCTCAAGCTTGGTATGGAGGGACTGATCCTCCTGATCAACGGGCCGAACGAGGGCCGGGCGGCGGTACGCAAGCTGGTCAAGGACGGCGTCGAGTGGATCAAGACCTACCCCACCGGCGACGCCGCCTCGCCCGACGCCGCCGACCACCACACGCTCTGCATGACCTTCGAGGAGATGGCGGCCGTCGTCGCCGAGGCCCACAACTACCGGCGCAAGGTCACCGGCCACTGCCGCGCCAACCAGGGAATCAAGAACGCCCTGCGGGCCGGATTCGACACGCTGGAACACGGCACCTTCATGGACGCCGAGGCGCTCGACCTGTTGCTTGAGCGGAACACGCCGGTGGTGCCGGCCTTGCAGTTTGAATGGGCCAGCATCGAACTCGGCCCCCACTTCGGCATGCCGCGGGCGGTGATCGACGGGCACCAGGAGACGCTCGAAGGCGGGGCCGAAAGCGCCCGGATGATTCTCCGCGCCGGCGGCCGGCTGGGCATGGGCGGCGATTACGGCTTCGCCTGGAATCCGCACGGGACATACGCCAAGGAATTGACCTTCTTCGTCAACTACGTCGGCTTCAGCCCCTTGGAGACGATCCGCTCGGCCACCCAAACCGGGGCCGAGATCATGGGCCGCGACTCGGAGTTTGGAACTCTGGAGCCGGGCAAGCTGGCCGACGTCCTCGTCGTCGACGGCGATGTACTGGCCGACATCAGTGTTCTTGAGGACCGCTCGCGGTTCGTCGCGGTGTTGCAAGGGGGCGTGATCAAGGCGGGGCAGTTGGCGTAGGTCAGGCTTTCCAGCCTGACGGGCGCTGGGAAGGTTCCTCGCGCGCCAAAGGGATTTCCAGGCGCCGCTTCCGCCAGCGGGAAGGTAGGTGGTGGCGGCCGAGTATCGGACCCCATTGTCGGGGCGGCACGGCGGTTTCGGCGCAGCCGAAAATGCCCAAGAAAAAACTGGCAAAACCGTACCTGTACCGACAAGGAAATCCGTCTCGGCGGATTGCCCGGCTTTGGATGCGTTAAGACTTCTTCACCCGCAACGCCCATCGGTGCCACTCGCGCCGTAGCTTTCGTCGGGTAAAGGTACGGT
>DATKSN010000127.1:0-8173 GCA_035531595.1 Pirellulales bacterium
GGATCTCTTTGGGAGGGGTTTCGGAATCGTTTTTTTTCGCGCAGCGCCGATGCTCGGAGGGCGATTAGTCTTCGTACCCCGGACGGTCGCCCGCCGCGGCCCGTTCGCGCTCCAGCGCGCGATTCAACGACGAAATCGTCATGTATCCGGCGACGGCGTCTGCGCGCCCGAGCTCCTCAATCGCGCTGTCAGCGCCCAGGACGTTCGCGGTCCATTCGCGCGCCCGAGGGTCACCCGCGCGCCTGGCAGGTGGCGGCCTCGACGAGGCGCTCCCTCGCGGCCGGCGTCACAACGTCGAAGACCACGGACCAATAATTTGGCTCTTCGCGATCCCGAAGCGGCGGAGCGCGCACCGGATCGGGTGCATGGGGCTCGTCCGGGGCGCCGCGTTGATAGCGCGCTGAGGCAACGGCGCCGAGTACGTCCGTGAAAGTCATGTGCGACGCAACCGCGCGGACTGCTCGCTCGATGCGCGCCGCGTCGGCGAGCCCAATGGTGCGTTGGATCCAGACGCGCGCGTAAAGCAGGTCCGAGGCGCTCCCCGTCCACGGCCCGCCGCGATTCAGGGCGCGGCGCGGGCCATTCACATGGACGCTCTCCAGCGCAGCTTCCGAAAAAACTGGCAAAACCGTACCTTTACCCGACGAAAGCCTCGGCGCGTGTGGCACAGATGGCGATGATTTCGTCATGTCTGGCGGAAAAATCGCCGCGCCGCATCGCGCGGTTTGACGAGAAGCGGCAAGCATTGCGGTTTTTCGGCTGTTTGGCAACCGTCTCTGACAATCCTATGGTTTGGCGTGGAATGTGCATTTCGGCTTCGCCAAGCGGACTCTGTAGGGAACGCCCTCCGTGGCGTTCCGTGAAGCGGCTATGACGTCTGCCCGCGGGACACGGAACGCCACGGAGGGCGTTCCCTACAGAATCGGGCCCGGCTGCCCATCCTCGCCTTGAAGCGGGCCGTTTTTCGTTGACCCATTGCCCCAGGAGCACCTTCATGTTCGACCCCATTCCGACTCGTCACGATTCGCGCCTGAAGTTCCCGGCGCGCCCGAGCGGTTTTACGCTGATTGAGATGATGGTGGTTCTTGCGATCATTACGATTCTGGTGGCGCTGTTCTTGCCGGCGGTCCTCAAGTCGCGTGAAGTCGCCCGGTCCATGCAGTGCAAGTCGAACCTCCGGCAACTCTTCCTTGGCTTGCAACAGTACAAGGATACCTACGGCTGCTATATGCCGTACCGCGTGGAGAATCCCAGCTACGTGAACCCGTACGGGGTGGTCCGGCCGCGATGGCAATGGCTCATCGCGCACCAGTTGGGGCGGCCGGCGCAAAACCTCGACGCGATCAAGGCGGCGACGGCGTACATGGCGGCGAATCCGGCCTTCCTCGACACGACGTACACGGGCGTGCCGTTGGACAACGAGATTTTCTTCGATCCGTCGCTGAACGATGTGCAGTTGAGCGTCAATTACAGTTTCCTGGGGCCGACTCAGATGGGCATTCGCAACGGAGCGTACGGGTACAACATCGCCTACCTGGGCAACAACCGGAACCTGGTCGACGGCGACATGACGACACCGATGTTGAACTTCCCCGTCCGCAAAATTCGCGATCAGGCGCGGACGATTTGCTTCGGCGACAGCCGCGGCGGCAACACGCCCCACGGCGGGCACTCGATGACGCTTGATGGGCCGCACATGCGTCCGCGACCCGACGGTTCGAGCGTCAACAGCCCGTCACCCCAGTGCGTGCCGGGGTTCGACCCCTACGGGCCCGACGAGACGTTCACCGATATCGTGGTCTATTTCTCACCCGTCGAGGCGCGCCACGAGGGCCGCGGCAACGTCGTCTTTCTCGACGGTCACGTCGAGAGCCACACGCTCGAGGAATTGGGGTACGTCGTCCAGAAGAACGCGCCCACGCTGAACACGCTGCCGCCCACGCGGCAGAACGGCGTGGCCCTGCCGCAGCCGACGACGATCACGTATGCGCAGTTCTTTCAGACCGTGAACACCTGGGGCAACAACCGCCTCTTCACGGGGGTGGGCTTTGACGAAACCTCTCCCAGCTATCAGCAGGCATTGAGTTGGTAGCGCCCATCAAGTATTCCCAAATGCAGGTGTCCTGTCCGTGTTGCGGCGCGGAAAGCTCGGTCCCCTGGGACCGGCTCGACGGACTGCTGCACTGCAAGGCGTGCAAGACATGGGCGAAAATGGACAAGGGCGGCCGACTGGTCGAGGCGGAATCGCCGACACGGTTTTCCGTCGAGGTGCGATCGTCGTTTTCCGGATGGAAGCGGGTCCGGGTGCTCCTGGCGGCGCGTCGTCCCTTGGACCATCTCGCGGCCTGTGGCTGGTGGGGACGCCGCCATCTCGCCGTCGTGGCGACTGGAATGCTGGCGCTCGTCGCGCTGGTCGGCGCCTTGGCAAACGCCCAACGCGCCGGCCGGGCGCCTGTTGCCGTCGAGGCCGAGCTACCCACGTCGCTCGACGCGCGGGCCGGCGCTTGGGCGGAGGCGTGGCTGACCGGGAATACCGCCCGGCTACTGCAACTCGTTGAGCGATCTCGTGATCGGGAGCTACGCCGTTGGCTTCGGAACCATCCTTCGCCCAGCCCCGCGGAGGGGGAAGCCAAGCAGACGCCACGTTGCGAGGTCAAGTCGATCGTGCGCGCCGAGAAGTACCTGGCCGACGTGAATGTGACGGTTCATTGGGGTGAAGGCCCAGGCACAAGACAACCGCTCGTTTTGAAACAGCTATGGCACCAGCGCGACGGCGTCTGGTACTTCTGGCCCAGCCTGCGGCCGTGAGCCGCTGCGCTTCACGGAAGGGCAACCCCTCTCCCAGGACGGCGATGAGTCGCCATCCTTGTGTTGCACATTGTTTCGTGTATACTAAAGTGTTACCGAAGGAGAATTGGAATTTCCTTGCCGCACATTTCGCCCGAACAACTGGGCGACCATCTCGACATGCGAGTCTACTTTGACATCTGTTGCCTGAAACGTCCTTTCGACGATCAGACGCAGACTCGGATTCACCTGGAAAGTGAGGCCCTTCTGTCGGCACTACAATTCGCGGAGGAGCTTTTCCCATGAGCGTCATCTCGAGTCCACAGGAACTTCGCACTCGCGCCTTTGAAGTGCTGGTGGCCCAACTCGGCTGGGTGAACGCGGTGCGATACGTCCAGCAATACGAGCAGGGTTCGGGAAACTACGCACACGAACGTGACCTGATGCTCCCGACCTGGGATGCATTGGAAATCGTTCGCCAGTCGCGAAACGTCGCAGGTTCAAAATGACCCGCGGCGCAAGCAAGGCCACGGCAAACGCATCGGGGGCCTCATGCATCGTGGGATGTCGAGGATCAACTCATGCCCCTGCGTGACCATTTCCACCCGCCATTGGACCGCATGCGGCATTGGGAAGGGTTGCATGGCGGATGGCCCATGATGATCGTCGCCGGCCTTCGCCGGACGCTGCCTCCTCGCTATTTCGCCGAGCCGCGCGTTCATTCAGGGTCGACTGCCGAGATCGACGTGGCGACTTTCGAGGACCAAGGCGAAGGCGTCTTGATGGCTGGCGACGCGACCGGCAACGGCGGCGGCATCGCGACCGCGGTCTGGGCGCCGCCGCGACCGACGCTCGCCGTCGTCACCGACCTGCCGACCCAAGACGTCTATGAGGTGCGCGTCTTCGACGAGAAACGCCATTGCCGTCTCGTGGCCGCGGTCGAGATCGTCAGTCCGGCGAACAAGGACCGCCCGGAGCACCGGCGACTATTCGTCGCCAAGTGCGCCGGATTGCTTCAGGAGCGCGTGTCGGTCGTCATCGTCGATGTGGTGACGACACGCACCGCGAACCTGTACGCGGAATTGCTCGATCTGATCGGACACTCCGACCCAAGTCTGAGTCCCGAACCGCCGCCGCTTTACGCCGCCGCGTGCCGCCTGACGAAACGCGCGGACGAGTGGATGCTGGAGACGTGGGCACAATTCCTCGGCCTTGGGCGCTCGTTGCCGACGGTGCCCCTGTGGCTCGCTGACGACCTCGCCGTGCCGCTTGAACTGGATCAGAGCTACGAGCAGAGTTGCGGCATCCTGAACATCCCGTGAACTATGCCGGCGGCAGGAAACCCCTCCCCAGGCGATCCAAAAGCATGTGGGGTAAGGCGAACGGTGGGGAGGCAATTGGAAGCCGCTTTCGCGGCTGGCGAAAGACGTCATGGGGTATTCGGAGATCATTTTTTTCCGCTTCGCCGCGTTTTCTTTCGCACGCTTGTTGCTGCGCAACGAGCGTGCTTTTTTCGTAAAAATGATCCTTCCTGATTCGTGGGCCGCTCCGCGGACCCGTGGAGCTTGCGCCGCGGGTTAGTGTGCCTATTCGACCGCGATCACCTCGCCGCTCGGCGTGAGTTCGACTTCAATCGTTTTGCCGCCGGCCGTCTTGCCGCGGACCTCATACACATCCCGGCCATCTTCCTTTTTTTTCCAGGCGGTGTCGAATTTGACGTCGGGCCGCTTGTCACGGGCCGCCTTCATGACCGCTTCGGGCACCTGCTCCAACGACATCATCTCCACCGGCTCCGCCGTTTTTTTGCCGCAGCCGGCAACCAACAGGGTCAAGAAAACCAGGAAACCCATCTTGCGCATGTCATGCTCCTTTGGCTCAAAGTTCGAGGTGGGCAGTGTCACGACAACTTCGTCAAAATTCTCCGCTGGCCACGTCGCGACCGGCACGCGTGGCCAGTGCCAGAAAGGTCCGATAGCTCAGCGAGTCGTTCAGGAAGGAGACGTGGCCGTCGGCGAAAAGAAACTGGACGCCGCCGCTCCCGTGCGGGCTGTAAAACTGGTTGACTTCCGACATCACGTTGCCCGGCGGAATTCGATCGCCCACATGGCCAAGCACCATGCCGGTTCCGTTTTCCGGCGGCCCGCTACCGACGCCGTCCGTCAGATCGGGCACGAGCACGGCCCCCGTGACCGAACCCGTCCAGGTGGCGAAGCCCAAAAGCTGTGAACGCTCGCCGACGGCCAGCGTCTGCGAAAGGCCGTCGCGGATGTCGGCGGGTGTAACGCGGCTGTCGCGGAAAAACATGCCGTCGCCGTCGATTCCAGGCTCGGTCGTACCGTACACGGCCACATAGTTCGACGAGGCCACCGTGCAAATGGGAGTCGTCGGATTGGGTGGACCGGTTTGGACTTGCCATACACGCATCGACGACGGGTCGGAGGGGCAGAGAAAGACGGGAAAACTCGTCACGCGAACGACGGCGTTCCTGGGATCCTCGATCGGCATTCCGAATTGGATTTGCTGGTAGGTCGCAAGCTGTTCCAACTCCGGCAACAGCATCGCCGCCCATCCCCAGCCCGGTCCCGTGTCGTTGCCGGAGGCGTCGAACGCGGAAATATAGCCCGGCGGAAAGACACCGCGCAGGTCGACGTAGTTGGCCAGTGCCACGCCGATCTGCTTGAGGTTGTTGCCGCACTGCCCGCGACGGCCGCTTTCGCGTGCCGACTGCACCGCCGGCAGCAGCAGCCCCACCAACATGCCGATGATCGCGATTACGACCAGCAACTCGATGATCGTGAAACCGCGGCGATTTGACTTCATGGTCTCATGCTCCTTTCGACCGGATCGATTCGTGTCGCTGGTATTCTACTCGGCCAAGGTTGCGGGCGCATAACGCGAAGATGACAATGTTGTAATCTTGCACGGCAAACCCATCGGGCGCCGCATACAATCGACTACTGGCCCAGCCTGTAATCTTCGACGGCAAACCCATCGGGCGCCGCATCGATCATAACTTTGGCAACCATGCGAATTCTGGTGGTCGAGGACAATCCGGAACTCCTGCGCTACCTTGAACGGGGGCTGAAGGAGCAAGGCTTCGCCGTCGATTCGGCGAGCGACGGAGAGCGTGCCTTGCGGATGGCCGGCGCGGGTGGCTACGATTTGCTGATCCTCGACCGCATGCTGCCCGGCCGCGACGGACTCGACGTCTTGCGGCGACTGCGGGCCGACGGAATCGGCACGCCGGCCATTTTCCTTTCGGCCAGGTCCGCGATCGACGACCGCATCGAGGGGCTCGACACGGGCGCCGACGACTACTTGACGAAGCCATTCTCGTTCGGCGAGTTGCTGGCCCGCATTCGCGCGATCGTCCGCCGCGGCAGCGAGGCGGCCCCGCCGCTGTTGAAAGTGGCCGACTTGCGGCTCGACCCCGCGACGCGCCTCGTCGAGCGCGCCGACCGCCGCATCGACCTGACGGCCAAGCAGTTCGCCCTGCTGCATTACTTGATGCGACATGCGGGGCAGGTCGTCAGCCGGACCATGCTCCTGGAGCACGTCTGGGATTTTCATTTTGACGGCGGAACGAACGTCGTCGACGTCCACATCAATCGGCTGCGGAACAAGGTGGACCATCCCTTCGACCGGCCGCTGATCCACACGCTACGAGGAGTGGGCTATGTGCTGCGCGAGCCGTAGACGACGGCGCGTCGGATTGCGCCCGCGCTTGGCGGCATGGACGGCGTCGGTGTTGTTCGTTTCGCTCTTGACGGGCTTCGCCTGGGCCCATGCAAACCTGCGGGTCGTGCTGGAAAGTCGCAACGACGTGTTCCTGCAGAACAAGCTCACGGAGCTGGCGAGCTTGCTGAAAGAGGAATCGTTCGAGTCGCAGGGCGCGGCCTTGCTCGCGGAGATCCGCCGCGAAGTGGCTGCCTACGGCGATCAGGGCTTGGTCATCGTCGTTCGAGGCATGGGCGACGGCGATTGGACCGTGCCCTCCGATGAGGTTGCCCGTGGCGTGGCCGAACGGCTGGCGGCCGCTGGGCTCGGCGAGGCGGCCGAGACGATCGCCGTGCCCCAAACCGGCGTGCGCCACCGCGCCGCCGAAAGGAAACTTGACGCGGGCGACCACCGCGCGGTAACGCTGCAACTGGCACTTTCGCTCGCGGAAACCGAAGCGGCCTTGAACCATTTCGACCGGCGGATGGCCGCGGGCGCGCTGGCGTTCCTGGCGTTGGCCGCGGCGGGCGGTTGGCTCTTGTCGCGGCAGGCGCTGCGCCCGGTGGCGGAGAGCATCGCCACCGCCAGGCGGCTGAACCCCAAGGATCTCAGAGCGAGGTTGCCGCTCTCCGGCGCCGACGACGAGCTCGACCAGCTTGCCGCCACGATCAACCAATTGCTCGACCGACTGGCCGAGTACCACGCGCAGATCATCCGCTTCATCGGCGACGCCTCGCACGAACTGCGCAGCCCGTTGGGAGCGATGCGCGCGGCCGTCGAGGTCACGCTACAGCAAGCCCGCACCGCGGACGAGTACCGCGAGGCGCTGGGGGCGCTCGGCGAGCAGTGCGACCATCTCGGCTCGCTGGTCAACCGCTTGCTGCTGTTGGCCAAGGCCGACGCCGGCCAGATCGAAGTGCGCCCCGAGCCGATCGACCTGGCCGGTTTGATCGACGACGTCGTCGAACTTTACCGGCCGCTGGCTGAGGAACGCGGCCTGCGGCTGGAATGGGAGCGCGCGGCGTCGTGCGACACGCGCGGCGACCCCACCTGGTTGCGACAGTTGATCGTGAACCTGCTGGACAACGCGATCAAATTCACGGCCCAAGGAGGTCGTGTGAGCGTACGGCTCGAAACCGACGGCCAGCGTGCGCGGATTGCCGTGTCCGACAGTGGTGTCGGCATCGGCGCGGACCACTTGCCTCATCTTTTCGAGCGGTTTTACCAGGTCGATCGGGCGCGATCCGTGGCGGGGCACGGGCTGGGGCTGAGCATTTGCCGTTGGATCGTCGACGCCCATGCCGGAACCATCGAGGTCACGAGCCGTTTGAGGGAAGGTTCATCGTTCGTCGTCACGTTGCCCGTCGACGTCGATCCCCCCGCGAAGGCGATTGACAGAGCAAGACGGCGCTGTTTCTAATGAACCAGGAACCGGTCGGCTGTTCGGTTCAGGGAGGTTAAACATGATGGTCGGTTCGCGCCGCCCCTTCGGGGCGGAAAACCGTAAAAAAAAGCGTCCTGGGGCTGGCGCCCTCGTTGTTCTACACATCTTCCAAGAGGCCACGGGCTTGCCCCGTGGAGTTTCACGCTCGTATCTACACACGCAGGCTCCCCGGATTACCTGCCTTTCCCCGTGTCGCCCCGCAGGCCGCCTTCGGCGGCCTGCGGG
>DATKSN010000128.1:0-13907 GCA_035531595.1 Pirellulales bacterium
AGCGCAGCAATGATTCAAATCAGCAACGTGAGTCTAATGCTGCGCAGGCTTGCACCGGTATCGCGACCAGAGTTCCACTATGCGGTCGCGGCCTAAATTCCCCCGGAAAAATGACGAAATAGTTTTCGGATAGCCTCTCAGAGGCGGCGAGAATCGATACCAGAACGCGCCGCCGTTGGCCAAAGCTTGACGCTGGGCGAACACGGCTGTGGCGCGGCGGCGACAGCGCCGCGTCGCCGGCCAAAAAACGCCACGCGACAAAAACCGACTCGGAATCCCCTGGACCGGAGATCCAAACGTGCGTAAAGGAGGTGCGAAGTGTGGGGGAAGCAAGGAATGCGGCGCCGAGACGGCTTTCGCCGCATACGCGGCTTGCTCAGCGTCGGGGGGATATCGGAGATTGGTTTTCGTCGCTCCGCTGGGCCTTGCTTGATCCTAACCTTTGAAGCGGGTTGAATCCTGCCGGTCAAATAGGGTATAATGGCGAGCTAGCCTACCCAACGCCGCTCCCCCCCGCCCCGGCCCCCACCGCGATCTCCGACCCCCGCGCCATGAACCTAAGAAATCCCCTTCTCGCAGGACTGACGGCATGCGCCGCGCTGGCGGCGGGTCGCGCGGTGGCGGCCGAAGGCGAGCCCTCGTCGGCGGCTCAGGTCTCCGCGACCCAGGTCTCGGCGGCACAGAACTCGGCGACCCAGTTCAACGAACAGGTCAAACCGTTTCTGGCCAAGTTCTGTATCAACTGCCACGGCGGTGGGCAGCCCAAGGCCGAACTGGCCCTCGACCAGTACGCGGACTTTGCGGCGGCGGCCAACGACCGCGCCGTTTGGGACAAAGTGCTCGAAAACCTGCGCGGCGAAACGATGCCCCCCGCCGACCAGCCGCAGCCGGCCGCGGCCCAGCGCGACGCCGTCATCGGTTGGATCGAAGCCCAGTTCCCCCAACTCGATTGCAACGGCCCCAAAGACCCGGGACGCGTGACGATCCGCAGGCTCAACCGCACCGAATACGACAACACGGTTCGCGACCTGTTGGGAGTCGACTTCCACCCGGCCGAAAATTTTCCGGCCGACGACGTGGGCTACGGCTTCGATCACATTGGCGACGTGCTTTCGATGCCTCCGATCTTGCTGGAGAAGTACCTGGCCGCCGCCGAGCAACTCGCCGAGAACGCGATCTACGTCGACGGTCCCGAAAAGCTGCCGCGGCAGCGGTTCGTGGCGACCGCCGCTGGCCACAGCGGCGGAAGCCATCGAGGTTCCTATTTGGGATTCTCTTCGACGGGCGAAGTCTTCGCCGACGTCGAGTTCCCCTCGCCCGGTGAATACTTCTTGCGGGGCAGGGCATTCGGCGATCAGGCCGGCGACGAGCCGGCGAAAATGGCATTTCGCCTGGAAGGCAAGCAAGTTTACCTGGCTGACGTCACGGCGGTCGAGTCGGCGCCGGCGGTTTATGAAAAGCGGCTTCGCGTGGGACCAGGCAAAAAGCGGTTCGCCCTGGCCTTCGTCAACGATTATTATCGTCCCCAAGAACCCGATCCCAAACAGCGCGATCGCAACCTGGCGATCGAATACCTCGAGGTCCAAGGTCCGCTCGGTTACAAGCCGCCCGAGTTGCCGGAATCGCACCGCAGGATCATTTTCTGTGTGCCGGACGAGAAAAAGAAAGCAGTCGAGAAAAAGAAAGCAGGCGTCCACGATTGCGCCAAGAAGATCCTCAAGCGTTTCGCCAGCCATGCCTTCCGCCGCGCCGCCGGCGCCGAAGAGGTCGAGCGGCTGGCGCGGTTCGTCGATCAGGCCGTCGACGACGGAGAAACCTTCGAGCGCGGGATTCAACTGGCCGTCGAGGCCGTGCTGGTTTCACCCCACTTTTTGTTCCGCGTGGAGCTTGACGCCGAGGGGGGCAAAGCCGATGGGAGCGACGCCGAAGGGGTCCACCTCATCAACGAGTTCGAGTTGGCCACGCGGCTTTCGTATTTTCTCTGGAGCAGCATGCCGGACGACGATCTGTTCCAGCATGCCTTCGCCGGCACGCTCCGCCAGGGCGACAACCTGGCCTCCGAAGTGCGGCGGATGCTCAAGCACCCCAAGTCGCGCGCTTTGGTCGACAACTTCGCCATGCAGTGGCTGCAAGTCCGGCGGCTCAAGCTGGCCACGCCCGACACGAAGCGCTTTCCCACCTTCGACGACGGACTGCGGCGCGCCATGCTGCGGGAGACGGAGCTTTGCTTCGCCCACATCATGAACGACGACCGCAGCCTGCTCGAATTCCTCGACGCCGATTACACGTTTCTCAACGAGCGGCTGGCAAAGCACTACGGCATCGCGGGAGTCACGGGTGATGAGTTCCGGCGGGTGCCGCTCAGCGACCCCGACCGCGGCGGCGTGCTGACGCAGGCCAGCGTGCTGACGGTGACCTCGAACCCGACCCGCACCAGTCCGGTGAAACGCGGCAAGTGGATTCTGGAGCAGATCCTGGGCACTCCGCCGCCCCCGCCGCCGCCCGGCGCGGGCGAACTGCGCGACGACGAGCAGGTCGCGCTGACCGGCTCGCTGCGGCAGCGGATGGAGCAGCACCGGGCAAATCCGAGCTGCGCCCAGTGCCATGCACGCATGGACCCCTTGGGCTTCGGCCTGGAGAACTTCGACGCGATTGGGGCGTGGCGCGACCGCGACGGGTCGTTCTTCATCGATGCATCGGGCACGTTGCCCGACGGTTCGAGCTTCAAGCGGCCCAGCGAGCTGAAGGCCATTCTCAAGGCCCGCAAGCGCGAATTCGCAACATGTTTCACCGAAAAGATGCTAACCTATGCTTTGGGCCGCGGCCTGGAGTATTACGACAAGTGTACGACCGATGAGATCGCGGCGGCCCTGGATCATGACGGCTACAAGTTTTGGACGTTGATCCAGCGGATCGTGGCCAGCGAGCCCTTTCAGAAGCGACGACGACAAGGAACCAAACCATGAGCCGAACGAGCCGGATATCGCGGAGAACCGTGTTGCGGGGCCTGGGCTCGGCGATGGCGCTGCCGCTGTTGGACGCCATGCTGCCGCCAGAGGGCGGTTCGCGTTTCGCACGCGCGGCGCGGGCGGCCGAGCGGGGGCGCGCGGCACCGAACCGGATGGCCTTTCTGTACGTGCCCAATGGCCAGCACATGCCCGACTGGACGCCCGAGAAAGTCGGTGCCGATTTCGACCTGCCAGCGATCTTGCGGCCGTTGGAAAAGGTGAAGACCGAGATCACGATCATCAGCGGGCTGGCCCAGGACGGCGCTCGGGCGCACAAGGATGGTCCCGGCGACCACGCTCGCGCGCTGGCCTCGTTCCTGACCGGCTGTCATCCGCGCAAGACGCATGGGGCCGACATCAGGGCGGGGGTGTCGGTCGACCAGGTCGCGGCGCGAAAGATCGGCACGCGCACACGGCTGCCGTCGCTGGAATTGGGTTGCGACGCCGGCGCCCAGGCGGGCAATTGCGATTCGGGCTATAGCTGCTCGTACTCGACGAACGGCTCCTGGAAATCCGAATCGACCCCCATGGCCAAGGAAGTCAACCCGCGGCTGGTGTTCGAGCGATTGTTCACCGATTTCGCCACGGGTACAGGCTCCGACGCCGAGCGGGCGTTGCGCCGCCGCCAGCGCAAGAGCGTGCTCGATTTCGCGCTCGACGACGCGGCGCGGCTCAAGGCGCGGCTGGGGGCGAGCGACCAGCGGAAGCTCGACGAATACCTGACCACGGTGCGCGATTTGGAAGCGCGAATCCGCCGCGCCGAAAGCGGCTCGGGCGAGGGACCGGCGAACTTCGCCAAGCCCGCCGGCGTGCCGGAGGACTGCGCCGAGCACATCCGCTTGATGTGCGACCTGATCGTGCTCGCTTTCCAGGCCGACCTGACGCGGATCGCCACCTTCGTCGTGGCCAACGAGGGGAGTAACCGCAGCTATCCGTTCATTGGCGTGTCGGAGGGGCACCACGACCTGTCGCACCACGGCGGCGACAAGGAAAAGCAGGCCAAGGTCAGCAAGATCAACCAGTTCCATTCGTCGCAACTGGCCTATCTGCTCGAGAAGCTCAAATCGTCGGCCGAAGGGGACGGCAACCTGCTCGACCACGCGATGGTCGCCTACGGCAGCGCGATCGGCGACGGCAACGCTCACAATCACGACAACCTGCCGATCCTACTGGCGGGCCGCGGCGGCGGCACGATCCGCGCCGGCCGCCACATCCGCTACGAAAAGGAAACACCGCTCAACAACCTTTGGGTGTCGATGCTCGACCGGATGGAAGCGCCCACCGACAAACTGGGCGACAGCACCGGCCGGCTCTCGGAACTGGCGGGGTAACGACGGTTCGGTCGATAACCGTTGAATAAAAAAGCCGCGCCCGCCGGAGGCATTCCGGGCGGGTCGCGGCCTTGAACTTGAAAACACGGTCGCGCGCGTCGTCCACGGCGAGGCCGAGTGTTTCACGCGGAAAACCGGCACGACGAACCTATTCGAGAATCTTAGGCACGTCGGCCAGGATGGCCTTGACGGCCTTGTCGTTGAGTTTGCCGGCCTCCAAGGCATGGTTGGCCACGACCTTGCCGCCGACCGCCAGGATCACGGTCACTTCGGCCTTGGGGTCGATGCCGTAGTCGCCCGGCCCGTCGGTGAACTCGACCGGAACGACAAAGGGCACGTTGGCCACATCGTTCTTCTCGCCCAATTCCTTGGCCTTGGTTTCCAAGGCTTCTTCGTCGTCGCCCAGGAGGCTGACGAAGGCGGCGAGCTTCTTCTTTGAATTCTTGCTCACCTGTTCGTCGAGCTGCTTGGCCAAGGCGACCAGTTTCGCGTCGGCCTTGCGCGAGAAGACCATGACCATCGGACGGTTGCCGTACTTGCAGCGATAGCAGAGTTTATCGCCCACATCGACTCCGTCGTCGACGGCGCCGGCGCACTTGACCACGTCGAAGGGCCCGATGGCCTCGCCGGGCTGAATGCCGCTTTTCAGTTCAACCGCGCGAACCGGCGACGTGCCGACCGCCAGCGCCAAGGCGACGCTGAAACATGCTAACATTTTCATGAAATTCCTCACTTCGTTGAAAGAACGGACAACACCAAAACACCTTCCGCCGCGGTAGTGGCAGGACGCCCACCGAAGGTTACTCCGTCAACACGCCGACACCGCATCGGCGCACGAGCGCCAAACCACGCGCCGGCTGGCGGCGGGGATTGATTCTACGCCATTTCACGCGGATTGCAACCCTTGCGTCCGGACGTCCTCCGGACGGTCCGGACGTCCGGACGCCAGCCAACTATACTTCGCGCGGCCGAAATTGAGACGTTCACGGTGGCTGGGGCAGAGCCTAAGCGATGCCCCGGTCGCTATCGAGCCGGGCGAGCCGGGGCATCGCTTACGCTCTGCCACCAGCCACCACTTTCTCGCTACAAAAAGTCTCATTGATGGCCGCGTGAAGTATAGTGGCAAATGCGCCCCAAAACCCCCCTTCTCCGCCCCGCCCGTCTCGCGTTCGCCGCCGCCTTGTGGGCGGCGGCGAACGCGAGACGGGCGGGGCGGGCGGGGCGTGGTTTCAGACAGGCTTCTAGCCATCAATCAGCGCTCGACGAGGACAAGCGGGACAAGCCCCGTCGTGGCGGAACAAAACCGGCATAAAACTCGAATCGCCAAAAAGCACCCGTGTGCGCAGGCCAGTCCCACCCTTTTCTAGATTGGTTGCGGCCCAAGGCCGCTTCCGCTCAACCGTAGAGCATGTTGGCCTCTTCGTACTCGATTCGCTTTGCTCGGATCAGGCCCCCCTCGACCTTCTCGCCCTTGGGGTCGACGTACAGCCGTCCCGTCGGCTTCTGACTGCCAGGCGCCACGTCGAGCACATGCAGGTTGAAAATATAGGCGGGCCCGGTGAGCGCCTTGAACCAATGGATGTTGTCTTTGTAGTCGGACACGGTCGAGCACTCGCCCGGCTTGAACGCGCGGTCGATCGTGGGTTTGATCAGAAAGTGTTCCGGTTCGTCGGCCACGCGGTCGTAGTGGCGACCTTGCAAGTCGCCCTTGAGAATCAGGAACGCCGTGGCCATGTTGTTGTGCCCATGCGGCACGACGGAACGGTCGCGTTTCAAAGCGAAGATCTGCTTGCCGAAGACCAGCGACTTCGGCAGGCCCTCGACCTCGGGAAACTTGAACCGCAAGCTCAAAGCCCCCTCGTCGACCAGCTTGATGTCCTTGGTCAGCTTGTCGAAGTCGATCAGCTTCAAGAGGTCGGCGAGATCGACTTTCGCGAACAACTCCTCGATCTTCGTTTGCCACTCGGTCTGCTGCAACTTTTCGTCCTTGAGGTCCAAGCCAAGCTGGTGTACGTCGGCGAGCCAGCGCGTGGTCAGCGGCTTGACCTCGCCGGCGAATAAGTCATGTTGGAACAGTGTTTCGAGCAGCGAGAACGTCAGCAGCGAACCGAGCGCTTGTTTGTGGAACTCGCGCCGCGACGGCGTTTGCATGGCGGGGACTCCAGGTTGGGGGGCGGGGAACGGGGAATGGTGTCATTGTACGCCGGCGCCAATTGCCATGGGAAGGAGCGGCCTTCGGTTCGCCGTAGCCTCGATCGGGTGGAAAAGCCTTCCCAGCACCGCCTCGCCGAGGGTATAATCGCACTTCCGCGGCGAAACCGGGGCGGTTCGAGAGAAACTCATGGTGGAAGCGCGCACGCACGAAATGTTCCAAGAATTGCTCAAGAAAAGCCGACTGCTCACGGCGAAGCAATTGGCCGATGTCGCCGCGCGCGGGACTGTCGACGCGGGCCGGACGCCGGCCTGGTTGGCCAGGAACCTGGTCGACCGCGGTTGGCTCACCGAGTGGCAGGCGCGCCAACTGCTGGTCGGGCGGTACGGCTTCTTCCTGGGCAAGTACAAGCTGCTCGATCGGCTGGGGGCGGGCGGTATGGGGGTGGTATTCAAGGCCCACCATCCCATGACCGACCGCACCGTGGCCGTGAAGGTGATGGCCAAATCGCTGTTGTCGAACCCGGCGGCGGCCGCCCGCTTCCAGCGCGAAGTACGGTTGGTATGCGCGCTGAACCATCCGAACATCATCGCGGCCTACGACGCCGACACGGCTGGCGGCGTCCACTTTCTGGTCATGGAATACGTCGAGGGCCGCGATCTCGCCTCGCTGGTCAAGAGCTACGGCCCACTCGGCGTGGCCCAGGCGGTCAATTACGTCGCGCAAGCCGCGACGGGCCTGGCCCACGCCCACGACAAAGGCGTCATACACCGCGACATCAAGCCGGCCAACTTGTTTCTCGACGGCAATGGCCTGATCAAGATTCTCGACCTGGGTTTGGCGAGGTTCGACGAGAACGTCGGCGGCGACGATTCGACGGCTTCGATGGCACTGACGCGGGACGGCATGGTGGCGGGCACGGTCGATTACATCTCGCCGGAACAGGCCGAGGAAATGTGCGCCGCCGACGCGCGCAGCGACATCTACTCGCTCGGTTGCACGCTCTGTTACTTACTCACGGGCCAGCCGGTCTATGGAGGCGGAACGCCGATGAAACGGTTGTTCGCCCACCGCGAGCAGCCCATCCCCTCGCTGCGCGAACGCCGCGGTGAAATCCCACCGCCGCTTGAATCCGTTTTTCAGCGGATGGTGGCCAAGCGCCCCGACGCCCGTTTCCCGACCATGCATGAGGTCGCCGCGGCGCTTCTGCCGTTCGAGTCCGGCCGGCATGCGGCGACTTTTCAACCGGCCCCGCGCAGTCCGCGGCCCGAAGCGAGCGCCGCGGAGGCCATATCGTCGGTAGACGTCGCCGTGGATACGTACTTGACCGAACTGGCGAACCAGTCGGCGATCGATGCCCTGCCGCCCTCCGCCCTGCCGCCCGCCGCCCTACCGCCTTCCTCCGCCCTGCCGCCCTCCGGCCTGGCAATGCCCCCCGTGGAACCGACGCGCGTCCAGCCGGCGTCGACCGTGCCAAGGGCCACGCTGCTGACCCCTCCCGTCGTCGCGCCGCCGCCCGGCTTCGCGCCGCCAGCCTATTTCCGGCCTTCGCCCATTTTTTCGACGTCGTCCGCGCACCCACTCATGGACGCGCGGTGGCGGCGCGTCGGCTACGACGAGAAGAAGTGGCTGCTGTGGCTGGTGGGGGTCGTCGCCGGAGTGTTGGTCGCGTTGCCGGTGATCGGGGCGCTCGTCTTGACGCGGCCCACCGCGTTGTTGCTCGACTGGCGGCTGGACGAGCGGCAGGGGTGCCGGTTGGACGTCGACGGAAAGGAGGTGGCGATTCCCGCGGGCAATCCAGCCACGATCTCGTTGGCGCCGGGCCAGCACCGGATCATCGTTCGGCGGCGAGGCTACGACCAGCTTGAATGGGAGTTTTCCGTGACTCGCGGCAGTCGCATCGAGCGAAGGATCGAGTGGTCGAAGTTCGGCCTCCGCCTGCCGCGTGAACCGAAATGATTCGTCTCGACGCGCATCCCGGCCACATAATGCCTCTCATCATCTCTCCGCCGCTTCCGCTCCTCATCACCGGCATTGCCGGGGTGGCGGGCTACAACGCGCTGCCGTATTTCCAGTCGCGTTATCCAGGGCAAGTGATCGGAATCCGCCAGCGCGACAATGTTCGCCTCGTGGGCGAAGGCATCGAGTCCTGCGACGCGGAAGACCACGACGGGCTGAAACGGCTGTTCGACCAATACCAGTTCCAAAGCGTGCTCGATTGCGCCGGCAACTGCGCGCTGCGGGCCTGCGAACTCGCCCCGCAACTTGCCCGGCGGATCAACGTCGAGGGAGTGCGGAACCTGCTTTCGGTCGTCGGCGCGGCCGACGTGCGGCTGGTTCACCTCTCGATCGATCTGGTCTTCTCAGGCGCCGGGGCGGGCGGTCACGTCGAAACCGATCCGACCGATCCGGTGACCGTCTACGGAAAGACCATGGTCGTGGCCGAGGAATGGTTGCGACGCGAATATCCGGCGGCTTGTATCTTGCGGATCTCGCTGCCGATGGGGGTGAGCTTCAACGGCCACGCGGGGGCGATCGACTGGATTGGTTCGCGGTTCAAGAAGTCGAAGCCCGCCACACTCTATATCGACGAGATCCGCACGCCGACGTACACCGATTGCCTCAATGAACTGTGCGAGGTCGTGCTGGGCAACCGGCTTGCCGGGCTGTACCACGCGGGCGGCCCGCGGCGGCTCAGCCTCTACCAGATCGCCCAAATCGTCAACCGCGTTGGCGGCTATCATCCGGAGCATCTGATGGGCTGCGCGCGGGCGGCGGCCGGACCGATTCCGCCGCGGGCCGGCGATGTGTCGATGAATTCGGGCAAGCTGGCCGCGGCGCTGGGGTATCAGCCGTTGCATCCATGGCCGGCGGACGACGAGCTTGTGCCCACCCACGGCCAATGGCATCGCGAGCGGCCGCCGGGCGAACGTGGCTCTCCGGATCGCTTGGCCCAGGTGCTCTACCGCAATCCGCTCCGCTGTTCATGGTCCGACACCAACCCGCGGCGCAAGCAAGGCCCGTGAAGTTGGTGCAACGTGTCCGCCGCGCAGCGGCGATGGCATCAAGCCTGGGGCGCCAGCCGTGCCGGAATACACTTGGACGGCCTTGATCGGATCGTTGTGAATTCTGCTAGCATTCATTGCCCGATCGAGGCCGATCTAGGCAACCATGTGTGACGCTGTGACGCTTGTGACGATGAATTCGCACCTTGCGAGTGAGTTTTGAGGAATTTTGAGAGTTTCGGGTAATATGGGTCGGACTCGCCAGAATGCGCAACAATCCGATCAAGGCCCACTTGGACCAAAACCAAGCACCCGAACCTTCTCAATTCGCCGCGCCGCCCCAGATTCCCAAGGGTCAAGCCGTGTTTCCAGGCGCGGCGGTGATTCCGCCCCCATTCGGATTACAGCGACTTTGCCGATCTTGCCGAATAGACCGATAATCGGGGTCGTACCGCGCGCTGCGCGCTGCGAGTCGTGAGTCATGCGGAAAGGTCGGGCGAATCGGTGACGATGGGCACCCGGGGTCTCAGGTTTCGCGCACAAGCCGGCTGCGCGGTTGCGCGCGCCAAGTGCGTGCGGTGGCCGCCGGCGCGCCGTCGAGCCTGGCTGGGGCTCCTCCTTGGCCTGGGCCTTGCTGTCCCGGCCGCGGCCCAAGCGCCGCTCGTGCCGCGACTGGGTTCAAACCCGCCCCACTCGTACCTGGGCGGGGATGCCGCCGGAGCGCCGGTCGGCGGCGGATCGCCGTTCGACGGTGGCGCCGACGTCTGCGTCTTGATGGAACAAGAGCCCGACCAACTCTCGTTCATCAACAAACAGCCGCCGGCCAAGGAGCGGGTGCGCACGGTTTTTTGGGGAAGCCCGAACATCGTCAACGCCGACCCAGCCGATTACCCGCGGCCACGTTCGTTGGAAAACGACAACCCACGCAGTTTCTGGTACTCGCAGCGTCCGAATATCTTCAATGTGCCGGTGACCGACGAGTGGGACTTCTACAACATCATCAACACCGACCGTCCCGACTTCACCGACGCCGTCTACACGGTGGGCAAGGGCGTGACCATTTCGGAAAACGGCTATACGTTCCACAAGATCAACGACGCCAACACGCACATCAGCACGCGCCAATTGCCCGAATCGTTGATCCGCTACGGCGTGACGAACGAATTCGAACTGCGGGTGAAGTGGAACGGCTACCTGATGACCGACATCAAGGACCAGGCGACCGGCGCCCACGACTCGACTTTCGGCGGGCAGGATCTCGACCTTGGCTTCAAGTGGGAACTGCTGCAGCAAAACAGTTGGCGGCCGATGGTGACGGTGGTCAGCGGCATCCTCGTACCCAGCGGCACGCGGGGTGTCTCGGCCAATCGAGTCGAACCGCACTTCAACCTCCTTGCCGGCTGGGGAATTCGCCGCTGGCTCTACATCAAGTGGCAAACGGGCTGCGACTTCCTGAACGTGAGCAACACGAGGGCCGTTACGACCCTTTCCGCGGTGCCAGGCTTCGTGACCACGCGCGCCGGACAGAACTCGTGGCACGAGTCGATTTCGGTCCTGACGCAATGGACCAAGCGGGTCGGCGCCTTCCACGAGTGGTTCATGATCTCCAACACCGGCTCCGGCGATACGCGCGCACAGCACTTCCTCGACATGGGCGCCTATATCTATGCCACTCCCAACGTGCAGTTCGACATCCGCATCGGCAAGCGAATCAGCGACCGCGTGAACGAAATGTTCACCGGCGGCGGTCTTTCGCTCAGGTGGTAGCTCTTAACCCGGCTCACGATTCCGAGTCGTCTTCGGTGATCAGCCGGACGTCTTCGATCCCCGCGTCGGTGCCGGCGTCGAGCACCATCACCACGGTGCCGTGTTTGCACTCGCCGTGAGCGCGAACGGTCATGTGGGCGCTTTCCGCCTCACGGAGTTTGGCAATCACGTCCTGGCGGCTCAGGGCGTCCTCGTCGTTGACCAGCACCGTGCTGTCGGCTTCGATGCGAACCGTCACCGTGTCGTCGCTCGACTGGGTGGTCGACGGCCCCGATCCCTTTTGTTTTTGCTCCGCCGGGGGCACGGAAATCGAGGCCTGCATGGCGTGCATCGAGGTGACCATGAAGAAGATCAGCAGAAAGAAGACGATGTCCACCATGGCGGTCATGTCGATCAGATCCTCTTCCTCAGGATGAGGGCTTGCAGGGATCAACCCGCCGCCCCCACCGCCTCCTTCCCCCGCGCCGCCGTGCTCGGCCCCGGCCCTTTCATGACCGGGCGCCCCCGCCGGCGCGGGCACCCCCGCCGGCTCGAGCGCCGGCACGAAGATCTCTTCCCGGCAGCGAGGGCACAGGGCGCGCTTGCCGGCGTGGCCGGCGGGGGCCTTTATTTTCTTGCCGCAGTGCGGGCAGTTCAATCGAACCGTCATGGCGTGCTCAATTCGTCTCGTGGACGCCCAGGAAGAGCCTGATCTCGCCGGCGTCGTTGGCGAACCGCATCAGTTCGGCGACGTCCTTGTGGGCGACGTCCTGTTCGGCCTTGATGATCACCCGGTCGTATCCCGCGGCGAGCATTTTCTCGACGGCGGCCTGGATCTCCTTTTCCTGGTCGGCCGCCGCGGTGGGCGCCTTGGCCCCTTCTCCCACGAAAACCTGGGGACCGCGTTCGCCGCCGTCGGCGACGACGGTGATGACCACGGCGCCCTCGGTGTCGGCGGGCGTGCAGTGCGCCGCCTGGGCCAGGTTGATCTCGGCCATCGCCGTCACCAGGGCGGTGACCATGAAGTAGATGTTCATCATGAACACCAGGTCGATCATGGCGGTGATGTCGAAGTTGGCTTCCTCCTCGCGCCTTTTGGCGGGGAAGAGCGAGCCTTCGTCGCCTTCGGCGGCAAACAACTCATGCATGGCTCAGGCTCCAGGGATGTCGCCCCTTCGGGGCTTTACGAGGGGGAAATCCATCCGATCCGTGGGGCTTACGCCCTCGTTGTTCTACACATCTTTTGCAACGACCCCTGCCAGCTTGCCTGGCACGGTGAAGCAGTTTTTCCGGCTAGCCACGCACCCGCGAATCCACCCGTTTTTCCGTGGTCGGTCGTTGGCCCAGCACTCTTAGCCCGCCGAACTGCCGCTCCTGCCGGACAAGCCGGCAGGGGGCGTGGCGTTCCGTGAAGCTGGCGCGACGTCTCCTGGCAGGGCACGGAACGCCACGGAGGGCGTTCCCTACAGAGTCGGTCCCGTCGTTGCATCCTAACCCTCGCGCGCGTCGTTGTTATTCTTCGATCGCACATCGATGCACTTCAACGCTGGGCCATTTCGCCGGCGGTGATCGTCTCGAGCAACTTTCCCAGACCGGAGCTCACCGATTGCTGCATCTTTGTCAGCCGGATGCGGACGATCGAGAGCAGGAAGTTGAGCGGGATGGCGGTGAGCAGGCCCATCGCGGTGCAAATCAGCGCGATACTGATTTCCTTGGCGATGTGGTGCGGCTCGACCTTCTCGCCCGTACCGATCCGGCCGAACGCCGCCATCATCCCCAACACCGTGCCGAACAGGCCCAGGAGCGGACCGGCCTTGATCGCCGTCACGATCCAACTGATGCGGTGATCGAGGTCCATTAGCACGTCCTGCTGGAAATGTTCGGCCAGCATGGCCCGCAGCTTGGCCGGGGGCAGGTCGGCGTTGACGATCGCCTCGCCGGCGAAATGGGGCAGTGCCCGGCCGTCTCCCTCGCACAGTTCCAGCGCCCCGTCGGTGTCGCCCGCGGCGATCCGCTCTTGCAACTCCTCGACGAAATCTTCCGCGGCGCGCCGATTACGGAAGCTGAGCTGGCGCAAGCGCCGCCAGACCACGATGAAACAATACGCCCCCCAAAGGCCGTTGATGGCCAAGAAAAGGTACGTCGCGTCGCCCATCTGGGCGGCCAGCGCATTAATGTTTTCCATGGCATCCTCGCTGTTCCCGTCGGCTACCTGACATCGCGTTCATCTCGATGCGCTCCTTCTCCGTTCCTGTATTTTCCCGCCCGGCCCCTTCATGCTAGCCGTTGGTACAACGGGTTGCAACAAGTTTTCACGCCGCTCACGCCGCTTGGCCCGGATTATTCATGGTCCCTGGGGAACGAGCGCAGACTGCCGTCACCCTAACCCGCGGCGCAAGCTCACCGGATCCCAGGGCGGCCCACGAACGGGTAGGGATCATTTTCACGAAAAAAGCACGCTCGTTGCGCAGCAACGAACGTGCAAAAAACAAAACGGCGGCGAAGCGAAAAAAAACGACTTCCGAATACCCCATGACGTCTGAGCGAGCCGCGAAAGCGGCACCCAATTGCCGCGCCTCCCTTCGCCTTACCCCACGCTCTTTTGGATCTCTTTGGGAGGGATTTCGGAATCGTTTTGTTTCGCGCAGCGTCGAGCGTAGGGATT
>DATKSN010000129.1:0-12716 GCA_035531595.1 Pirellulales bacterium
TAAATGAAGCGAATTCTGGGGAACGAGACAAGGAAAGAGACAGATTTCGTGCAAATCAGGCTGAACGAGACAAAGAAAGAGCTGAGGGGACTGGCCTTCACGAGAAGATCGAAATTGGCCCTGATTCCAAGATCGGTCCCACGGCACAATCTCCGGGGCCGTACCGTGCAACTCAAGGTCCGCTACGGCGACTTCCACACGTTCACGCGCGCCCAGACGCTCGCCGTCCCGACGAACGTGACCCAGGACATCTGGGAGACGGCAGCCGCCATGCTGGCCGAGCGGCTCCCGGCCCGGCGGCTCCAGGTCCGCCTGCTGGGTGTCGGCGTGAGCGCGTTCGAGAACCCCGAGCAAGTCCAGCGCAGCCTGTTCGACAATGTCGAGCACGAGCGCCAGGGCCGTTTGGACGGCGTGGCCGATCAAATCAAGGAGGGGTTCGGGACCGACGCATTGCACCGTGCCAGCGGGCTATTGCACGGCGCCGAGCACCGGCCGGTGCCGCGGCCTGGCGAGCAAGCTTAGAGTTTGGCGGATAGAATGGGCCACCAGGCCGATGTCGTCGGCCAGGTACAAGTTGGGCAGACCGGAGAACCCCACCTCTGCGTCTGCCAAACGCCCATAAGGCCATAGGCCAGACCTGAAAAATGACCAGCGTCCAGAATGAGACCTAAGCTTCACTTCATGGAGCGGACGGTCTTGGCCGTGCTGTTAGGCCCTTGGTGCGTCACCACGGGGCTCTTCTATGGGATCTTGAGCATGTCTTCTTGAGGAGGTCTGTCATGGGAACGGGGATTGCGATGGGTTTAGCGATCAGCCTGCTGTTTGGCGCCGACGCGGTCAAAGGCGACGAATCGTTGCAGGGGACTTGGAGACTGAGTGCGGGGGAAGCCTTGGCAGCGGCGAGGCGCGATCGCCTGCTCGCGTGCGAACATCCGGCGAATTGAGCGCGCAGGAGAGATGGTTGAGGGTTGAGGGATGAGGGGTGCTCCCGCACACGTCAAACAACGGAACGAGGATATTGGCCATGCAGACTGCCCCCATCAGGGTCATGCTCGTCGAGGATGATCCGACTGACGCGGAATTCGCCAAACGGACCTTGTGGAAGGCGGGCCAGGCTCAGTTCGAGCTGTGCTGGGCCAGCCGCCTTTCCGAGTCGCTCCAACGGCTCCAGGACGGCGCGTTCGACGTCATGCTGTTGGATCTCGGTTTGCCCGACTGCGACGAGCTGCAAGCGCTCGACGAGGTGCGCCGGGCGAACCACTTGATCCCGATCATCATTCTGACGGGCTTGAACGACGAGTCCACGTCGTTGGCGTCGATGGAACACGGAGCGCAGGACTACCTGGTCAAAGGCAGTTTCACGGCCGACACGCTCAGCCGTTCGATCCGCTATGCCATCCAGCGCCAACAGCTCCTGTCGGCCACGCACGATGCGAAACTCACTGCCGAATCCCGCGCCAATCTGGCGGCGATCGTCGACTGCTCCGACGATGCGATCATCAGCCAGACGCTCGACGGGACCGTGCTGAGCTGGAACAAAGCGGCCGAGCGCATGTATGGGTATTCGGCCGAGGAGGTTCTTGGCGGGACCACCGAGTTTCTGTTCCCACAGGATCGGGCCGACGAGACGCGGCGCCTTCTCGCGGCGGTTCAAAGGGGAGAGGAATTGCGGCATTTCGAAACCGTGCGAATGCACAAGGACGGACATCGGGTGAGTATCTCGCTGTCGGTGTCGCCGATCGAGGACGGCGACGGCAAGATCTTCGGTATTTCGAAGACTGCCCGCGACTTCAGCGAGCGAACGAAGGCGGACCAGACCCTGCGAGAGAGTCAAGAGCGGTTCGAGCTGGCGGTCCGCGGCACCAGCGACGGCATTTGCGACTGGGGCCTCACGACCGGCAATGCCTACTGGTCCCCACGGGTCCATGAGATGCTTGGCTTCGCCGACGGCGAATTGCCAAGCACGTTCGACGGGATCGCCGCGCGGATTCACCCGGAAGACCGCGAGCGGACGCTGCGCGAATTGTCCGAGAATACGGCCGAGCGCAAGCCTGTTCGATCTGAATTCCGGATGCTCACCAAGGCGGGCGAGTACCGCTGGTTCCAGGGACGGGGCGAGGCCGTGTATGACGAAGCCGGCACTCCCTACCGGTTCGCCGGCGCCCTGACCGACATTACCCAACGCAAGCAGATGGATGCCGAGCTGGCCCAGCGCGACGAGCAGTTGCGGCAGTCGCAAAAACTCGAGGCCGTCGGCTTGCTGGCCGGCGGCGTCGCCCACGAATTCAACAACCTGCTGCAAGCCATTCGGGGCTACACCCAGTTTGCGATGCGGGATCTGCCGCCCGACGAGCAACGGTTCCAGGATCTGGAACAGGTGCTCCAAGCGGCCGGCCGGGCGGCGACGTTGACCCGCCAGTTGCTTGGCTTCAGTCGCAAGGAAGCGCTCCGTCGCGTACACGTCGATCCGCGACAGGTCGTCACGGACCTGGTGAAAATGATCAAGCCCCTCATCGGCGAGCACATCGAGATCACGACCAAGGTGCCGCGCGAGGTTGGTACGCTGTGCGCCGACGCGGGACTCTTGCAGCAGATGCTGATGAACCTCTGCATCAACGCCCGCGACGCCATGCCTTCGGGCGGACGGTTGACGCTGTCGGTCAAGCACGTCGAGCTGAGCGAGCGCTACTGCGCGCTGCATACGGGGGTCAAACGCGGCCCGCATGTGGTGTTTTCGCTGGCCGATACGGGATGCGGCATGACGCCCGAGGTGCGGAACCGTATTTTCGAGCCTTTCTTCACCACCAAGGAGGTCGGCCGCGGCACGGGCCTGGGTCTGTCGATGGTCTACGGCATCGTGCAACAACACGAGGGCACGATCAACGTCTACAGCGAGCCGGGCGCCGGCACGACGTTCAAGATCTATATGCCTTTGGTCGCCGGTCCCGTATCCATCGTCGAGGAAAGTGCGCCCCTCACCGCGCGGGCGGGGACGGAAACCATTCTGCTCGCCGAGGACGAACCCATGGTGCGGGACCTCGCGGTACGGATTCTAAGCGGGGCGGGCTATTCGGTCATGACCGCGGCCGACGGCGCCCAGGCCGTCGAAATCTTCGAGTCGCATGCCGATTCGATCTCGCTGGCGCTGCTCGACGCCGCGATGCCGAAGATGAACGGCCACCAGGTGTGCCAGCGTATCAGGCTCGTCAAGCCCGACTTGCCGGTGGTGTTTTGCAGCGGCTTCCACTCGCAGTCGGAACGGCTCGAGTTCCTTCAGGACAAGGGTGTGCGACTGGTCCAAAAGCCGTTCGATCCCGACGACCTGCTGCGGACGCTGCGCGAGGTGCTCGACGGTGTTCCCGTTCCGCATCAGCTATGTTGACAATGAAACGAAGAGTGTCAAAAGGCGTTCATGTTCTCAGCGGCCTTCTCCGCCATGCGCGTCGCCCGTCGAATAGGGCAATCCGGCGCCGAGATGGCGTCTCAAAACGGGGCGATTGCAGCATCGATCATCGAATTCACACGGGCTTACCGTTGGCCTTCCGATGGGCGGCCAGGGTGAAGTAAAAGCTGCTCCCCTCGCCGTAAGTGGACTCAACCCAGAGCCGGCCGCCGTGCCGCTCGACGATCTTCCTGGCGATGGTCAGTCCGACGCCCGTCCCGCCGCCGAACTCGTCGCGCGCGTTGAGCCGCTTGAAGATGCGAAAAATCGAGGCGAAGTGCTTTTTGCGAATGCCGATGCCGTTGTCGCGAACGTAGATCGCGACCGCGGGCGGCACGGCCGCGCAGCGGCCATTGTCCAGTGGCGCCTCCGCCGGCGATTTTCCGCCTGGTCATCGACGATGAGAATTTGCGACACGACAAGACTCCTCTCCACGTTCTACTGAGCTTTGTCGGCACCGAGCACTTCGCTGACGATTCGCAGTATCTTGTCGGGTTCCGCGGGCATACTGAGCACATAGGGAACACCGCAGGCAATCGCCAGCGGCTGGACTTCGTGTTCACGATAAACGGCGCTATGCAAGATGATCGGCGTCGCCGCGAGATTTGGCTCCGAGGGCACCTGACTTGCGAATTCGTAGCCGTTCATATTGGGCATGACGACATCGACGATGGCAAGATCCGGCCGGTCCCTGCGCACCAGCTCCAGCGCTTCGGAGCCGTCGGATGCTTCCACCAGACGGTGGCCCATGTAGCCGAGAAGCGTCACCAGGAACTTCCGGCTCGTAGGATGATCGTCGACAACCAGGATATTCGCCATAACCGTCCTTTCAATTTCCGACCGTCATCGTGCCGGCATCGACCGAATTGAGTTTGTCGCTCGTTGAGCAATGCGATCGTTGTCCATCGCTCGTCCGCCGTTGCAGCGGCAAGAACGTCTCGACTTCAGCGACGAACGATTCGGGCGAAATCGGCTTGGCCATGTAGCCGTCGAAGCCGGCGGCGAGGGTTTTGTCTCGGTCGCCGACCATCGCCAAGGCGGTGACCGCCACGACGGCCGTATTGCGGTGCTTCGCTTGCGACTTGATCCAGCGCAGCACCTCGTAGCCGTCGATCGCCCTTGCATGAACACCAGCACATGCGTTTTTCCACCGGCCGCCCCGGCGGTCGTCCTTGCACCGGCGACCGGCCATCCGGCCACCTCGGCTCCGACGTGCTGTACTGCCGGCTGTGGAGCGATTACCTTGCACCCACACCCGGCGCATCGCCTCGCGCTATCGCTGACTTCCCGTCCGCACTCCCGGCATTGAATCAGTGCCACGGCTAGTTCTCCCTCCCGACCTCGCCCCACGTCGACACGATAGCCGCTGGCGAGGTGCCAGGCAAGCCGTCAGGCGGCCGGGTAGTGATACCGTTTGAAAAAGCGCCAGGAAAAAAATCGCTGGCGGGAGTTGGGGGGGGCAAGTGGGTCGTTTTCAGAGTGCCTAGTTTTTGGGCTTCGACTTCTCCCGCCGCTCATGTGCCTTTTTCACTCTATCCCGCTGGGCAGCAATTGGCGGGTATTCCCTGGCGACAAAATCTGCGAACGACGGAACCGCTTCGATCATGAGCTCGTTCTGTTTTTCTTCGTCCGTCAGGAAGGCGGCAAACCGTTCGTCGAAGCCGGGGCTGTCGAGTGGAGACTTTCCCTGGTTGAGGTAGGTATCCAACGCCTGCTTGTACTCTCGACTGTCGGAGTAGTCTTTGTATAGACTGCAACCGCTCCAGTTCATCCTTGAATATCGCGTCGGCCTCAGTGAACGAGAGCGGTTTCTCGCGGAGCAAGAGAAACCCGATCATGGGAAATAATACTGCCGCAACGCCAACGATGGCGATAGCGGCGATCTTCTTTTCACGCGGCGACAACGTCTTACGCTTGCTTTTGGGCATGTAAGGTCGTAGAATCTTCCCACTACACATGGGGTCCTGTTCCACGCATCCGCGTTGGACAGGCGGGAGACGAACTTGGGCACAACGGCAGCCGTCAAAGCTTTCCTACCAGTACCGTTTATCTGGGACAAACTCGTCGACCAGGTCGAGTTTTACCGGGCCGACGCCGGTCGTTCCCTAACGCCGGCCATTCGGGCGGAACTCGGTCAGTTCCTTACGCCTGCCCCGGTGGCCAAATTCATGGCAACCCTGTCGCAACCCGCGACACGCCGAGGGTACAAGAAGGCTAGTGGATCCCCCCCTCGGACAGCAATCGACCGGCGTCCGGCGCAACTATTTTTTATTCTGGCAGCCCCACCACACATCAGCTACCCAGGTCGTCCCACGCCGCATCAGCTACCCAGGTCGTCGCCGGGAACGCCGCTGTTCTCAGGAGCCGTGCCCAGCTCGCCCGCTGCCAAGCTCGGCGAGGGCGGCGGCTCCTCCCACGCCGGCGCGCGGCGGGCAAGGGCGGTGGCCGGGAAGCCGGCCCAGCCCGCTCCCGCCCCAGCCGTACCGCCCCGTATCGGCCAAACCTCCGCCCTGGCCGTGCCCCCGCAAGGCTGGGGGAGTGGGACGGACATCGGGCAGCCAGGGAGGTCAGTCTAGGTCACCGGCCAATCGGCCGGTTTGGCTCCCTCGCCGAACGATCCCTCGGATGCCATGTGACTACGACCGCCGAGCGATGTGACCGAGCATGGCACCGAGGCGAGCGAATTCCCTGGCGTCGTCAGCCCAGCGAGCAACCTCGTCAAAATCCGGCTCAGACGCCGCCGCGGCGGTCGTGCGAACTGCCAGATCTTGACGTTTGGCTGGCTTCTTGGTCGTTTTGCTCATGCGACGGTTGACCGCGAGTGCCGCCGTGGGACGGGCCCGGGACCGGCTTCGGCCAAATTCGAGGCGGACGCAATAGGGTTGGACTCCATCATTTTAGCAAGAACCTGATTCGTTTCTTGCCCGCCGTCTCGCGTTTCGCCTTGTCGAACTCCTGCCGCAATCGTTCGCGCAGACGGCCGAGCAGGGCGTCGATCTGGTCCTCTTCCACCGCCACGAAGTCCTCGATCAGCCCGCCGACGCGAAGCTCGCGGTGCTCGACGTTCGCCGCGGCCAGCAGCCCCTTGAGCTGCTCGACCAGGTCCGGCGTCAGCACCCGCACGAGATCCTCGATCCGGCTGGCCGTGATCATGTCCAAAAGCGTGCGAATGTCGGCGCTGCCGCTGGCGTCGAAAATGTTGCGCACGGCGTCCTGGGCCACGCGCTTGCACAACTCGCCCGAAGCGTCGGCGACGCGCGTGGCCAGCCGCTGGGCTTCGTCGCGCGGCGGAGTGCCTTCGCCACCCCACCGGCACGCGTCGCAGCGCGGCCGTTCGTCCACTCGGCAATCGTCCTTGAGCGCGCAGGGGTGTACCCGACCGCGCAGTTCCGCCACGTCGCGCGCCAGGCCCGCGCCGACCGGTGCCCCCAGCTCGAGCCCGTTGAGGCGGTCGAGGACGGTGAGCTTGTCGCCCAGCCCTGCGAGCAGCTCGTCGATCGTTTGCAATTGGGTGTGGAAATCGCGGTGCGCCTTGCGGTACGCCAACGCGTAGCGGTCCCTGAAGCGCGAGAACTGGTCGATCAGCGCCGGCAAAGCGACCTCGCTGCGCCAGAGAACCTCGAAGTTCAAACGGCCGCTGAGGTCGCGCACCTGGGCGTCGAGGTCGGGATCGCCCAGCACGGCCAGATCCTTCAAGTACGCCGAGGCAAGTTGCAAGGTCGGGATAATGCGCGTTGAAGCGCCTGGCCTGGTTGTAGATCTCATGCGCCGCCCTGAAGAGCTCTGGGGTTGGATAACTCTCGCGGGCCACGGAGTGGAATTCCTGATAGTCCAGTGTGGCCGCGATGGCCGCGAGGCGCGTCAGGGCCTCGGTCGTTTCGGCCGAAGGGGCGCCACCGAGAACGCCTGCCAGCTTGCGAAGATTGCTTCGCACGTCGGGCAATTCGCTCGCCAGCGTGCCCAAGAGCAGGAGCAATTCGCGGCTGCGCTGGGCCTCCTCGTCGGGGGTATGCGCCGGCGTCAAGTCAGGGTCGAGGATTCGCGCGTACTCAAGCACGTCGTTGAAGGGCTTTTCGTCGCTGAGCTTGACGCGCGTCCCAAGGAACGCCTTTTCGAGCTTGGGCGACCATTCCAACTGCTGCACCTACTTGCCAACGGTGGAAGGGTCGTGTTCCACCGGCGCAAACTCCGCCGCCGACTCCGTCTCGGGAGGGGCCGAGACGATCCTCGTGGCCGAAGATGATCCGCTCGTGCGCGCGCTGGCGGTTCGCACGCTCGAAGAGGCCGGCTACGCGACGGTGCGCCGAGGATGGACAGGCGGCCGTGTGCTTGTTCGAGCAACACCCCCAGCGTATCGGCCTGGCGCTGCTCGACGTCGTGATGCCCCAGCTCAATGGTCGCCATGCGTACCAGCGGATGATCGCCGTTCGGCCGGAGCTCCCGGTGATTTTTTGCACCGGCCACGACCCCACCACCGATCAGGCCCCTCTGTTCGCCGACGAGCGACAACGGTTCCTGCAAAAGCCGTTTTCTTCCGCGGCCCTGCTGCGAGCCGTACGGGAACTTCTAGATGCGCACCAACCACGCATGACGAGATCGAACGGATCGCGCGCATGACGCCGGACGGTTTGTCCGTGGCGCGTCATCCCCGTGTCACTCGCCGGTTCGCTGGGGAAGGATGGCGGTCTCGAACCAGAACTCCTTGATGCGCTGGATCGAACGCACGAAACCGCCGAAGTCGACCGGCTTGTTGATGTAGCAATTGGCCCCCACCTGGTAGCACTTCTGGATGTCGCGTTCATCCGTCGATGTGGTCAGCACGAGCACCGGGATGGTCTTCAACTGCTCGTCGCGCTTGATGTGATCCAAGACCTCTCGGCCGTCGATCCCCGGCAGGTTAAGGTCGAGCAGGATCATACCCAGGCGCGGCGGCGGGATCGGGGCGGCATATTGGCCCCGCTGGTGGAGAAAATCCAATGCCTCGGTGCCGTTCTTGCAATGATAGCTGCGGTTCACCAGGCCCACCCGCTGAAAAGCGCGCAGGGTGGCCTGCGTGTCCTCGGGGCTGTCGTCGACCAGCAAAATCGAATAGTCGGATTCCATCAAGTCGCCCTTCCATCAGATGACAAAGTGAAAAAGAAACAGCTCCCCTCCCCAAACTCCGATTCGACCCAGATTCTTCCGCCGTGCCGATCGACGATCTTTTTGGCGATCGCGAGGCCCGCGCCCGTGCCGCCGCCGAACTCGTCGCGGGCGTTCAGGCGTTTGAAAATGCGGAAAACCGCGTCCAGGTGTTTTTCGCGGATGCCGATGCCGTTGTCGCGCACGTAGATCGCGATCTGCGGCGGTTCAGCGCCGGCCGGGGCGCCGGCCGAAGGAACCGCCGGCGCCGCGCCGATTTCAATCCACTTCCGCGGTTTGTCGTTGTACTTCAGGGCGTTGGTGAGCAAGTTCTGCAACACCGCGCCGATCCGGGTTCGGTCGCATCGCAGGGTAGGCAGCGGCGCCGCGACGCGGACTTCGACCTTGGCTTCATTCAGACTGATCCGCAACAAGTCGAGCGCCTCCGCGAGCAACTCGTTCAGGTCGGTTTCCTGGATGACGAGCTCCGCTCGTCCGACGCGCGAGGTTTCGAGCAACGAATTGATCAGGGCCTCCATGCGTTGCGTCAGGCGCCCGATCGTCGCCAATTTGGCGCGGCCTTCATCGTCGAGCAGCGCGGCGTAATCCTCGGCCAGGAACGCGGCGTAATTGTGGATGCCGCGAAGCGGCTCCTTGAGGTCGTGCGACGTGATGTGGGCGAAGTCGTCCAGCTCCTGGTTGCTGCGCGACAGTTCGGCGTTTCGCTCGTCCAATTCGGCGGTGCGCTCCAGCACCCGCCGCTCGAGGTTCTCGTTGAGTTGGCGGACGTCCGCTTCCGCGCGCTTGCGCGCGGTGAGGTCGACGATCGTGCTCAACACGAGTAGCCCCTCGTCGGTCTGGACAAGATTCAGGCCGATCTCAACGGAGAACTCGCGGCCGTCCTTGCGCCGGCCGTACAAGTCGCGTCCCGCGCCCATCGACCGCATTTCAGGGTTGGCGAAGAAGCCGCGGCGCTGCTCGGGGTGCTTTTCCCGGAACCGCTCCGGCATCAGCACCTCGACAGGCCGCCCCAGCAGTTCGGCGCGGCGATAACCGAACATCGCTTCGGTCTGTGTGTTGACCAGCACCATCCGACCCTCGCGGTCGATCATGACGATCCCGTTCGGTATCGAATCGAGCACCAGCCGGAGTTTTTCCACCTGCGGTGCGTGGTCGGCGTCGGCTCGCCGCAGCAGGTCTCGCATGGAACTTCCACCGCCCCTGTTTATACTTCACGCGGCCGAGAGTGAGACATTTCGCCACGAAAAGGTGGTGGCTGGTGGCGGAGCGTAAGCGATGCCCCGGCTACATAGCGACCGGGGCATCGCTTAGGCTCTGCCCCAGCCACCGTGGAGGTCTCATTCTTGGCCGCGTGCAATAGAAACATGATTAAGGATTTGGTCCGATTCAATGGCATCGAAGATGAGATCCGGTCATGATATCATCGAAAAGTCTACTCATTTTGGCGGGAGAAGTCAAGGTTTTTCGGCGGCCGGGGGCGTCCTGGTTTGTGGTGCGGCCGGTGGAAGCGAGCGCCGGCCAGCATTGCATGGTTTGCCGCCGGTACAAATGAGCGCCTTGTTTGATACCTGACGACAGCCCCGAAGCGTCGGCAGAGGTCGGCAGAGTGCAGCCTGGGGCGTAAGCCGGCGTAAGCCCCAGGACCGACTAACCACAATCCCTCCCAATGAGGACACGACCCGGCGACCGGCGCGGCACACTCGATACAACCGGAAGCGGTGGCGCGCTCGGCGGCGACGACATCCGTCGAGTCGGTGGGCGGTGCCCACCCTACGCCCAAAAAAACCTGCGGCGTCAAATGTGAGCAATCCTTTAGGATGCGATGGTTGCTTGGGGAATGCCGTCCGCGGCGTTCCGGCAAACGCGCACACCAGAACGAAGAACGAGGAGGCGGGGCATGCAGTCTGCATCGATCCGGGTGTTGCTGGTCGAGGACGACCCGGCGGACGTCGAGTTTGTTCGGAGGAAGTTGTCATTGGCCTCCCAGTCGCGGTTCGAGTTGTGCCACGCGGGCCGATTGTCGGATGCCATCGAACGGCTGAGCAGCGACCCGCTCGACGTTGTGCTCTTGGATCTGGGTTTGTCGGGGTGCGACGAGCTGGATGCGATGACGGCGCTGCGCCAGGTGAACCACCAAATCCCGATCGTGATCTTGACCGGCCTGAGCGACGAACGGACGTCGCTTGAGGCCCTGAATCAAGGAGCCCAGGACTACCTGGTCAAAGGGGAGTTCACGGCTGACACGCTCGTGCGCTCGATCCGCTACGCGATTCAGCGACAACAGATTCTGGCCGAGCTCGCCCGGCGCGACGCGCAACTGCGGCAGTCCCAGAAGCTCGAAGCGGTGGGCGCGCTGGCCGGAGGCATCGCCCACGAGTTCAACAACCTGTTGCAAGCCATTCACGGCTACACCATGTATGCCCTGGAGGGGCTGCCGGCCGGCGTGCGGCGGCGGCAGGATCTGGAACAGGTGGTCAAAGCGGCCGACCGCGCGGCGATGCTGACGCGGCAGCTCCTCAGCTTCAGCCGCCACCAGGCGATCGAACGAGTGATGGTCGATCCTCGCCGGATCGCGAGCGAACTGTTGGATCTGCTGCGGCCGCTGATCGGCGAGCACATCGACCTGCAGGTCTGCCTGGCCGCGGACGTCGGCTCGCTCCGCGCCGATCCAGGCTTGTTGCAGCAGATGCTGCTGAATCTGTGCATCAACGCCCGCGACGCGATGCCGGACGGAGGCCGGCTGACCCTGAAGATGCACCCAGTCGGAGTCGCCCCGCGGTTCTGTGAACTGCACTCCCTGGCCAAGCCGGGTTCGTACGTGGCGTTCTCGGTCGCCGATAACGGCTGCGGCATGTCGCCCGAGTTGAAAGAGCGAATCTTCGAACCCTTCTTCACCACCAAGGAAGTCGGTCACGGAACCGGGCTGGGCCTGGCGATGGTCCACGGTGCCGTTCAGCAGCACGAGGGCGCGATCGAAGTCGAAAGTGAACTGGGCCGCGGAACGACCTTCACGATCTACCTGCCGATCACCGCCGGCGCGGAGTCGCTCCCGGCTGAGCCGGCCGTCACCCCCGCCCGCGGCGGGCAAGAGACGATCCTCGTCGCCGAAGACGAGCCCATGGTCCGCGACCTGGCGGTGCGGATTCTCACGCGAGCCGGGTATCAACTCCTGCTCGCCGCCGACGGCGTCCAGGCCGTGGAGTTGTTCCAGGAGCACGCCGATACGATCTCGCTGGCACTGCTTGACGCGATCATGCCGAAACTCACGGGCCGCGAGGTCTACGAGCGGATCCAGCTCGCGAAACCCGACCTGCCGGTGGTGTTTTGCAGCGGCTACAATCCCGAAACGGAGCAGATGCGACCCTTGCTGGCGGAGGGTTTGCGGATCGTGCAAAAGCCGTTCGACTCCGAAACATTGCTGCGCGCCGTGCGCGCCGCGCTCGACGCCACGCCCCTGCCGGAGGCGTTGCCTTGCCTCGCCTGAGCCACCCCCCCCGTTACGTGCTGCCGCTTTTGTTACTGATCCTTGTCGTTGGCGTGGCGACTTAGCGGTCGCACGCCGGGGTGTCGAGCGTCATCGAGCCGCTCGATGTGTCCGCCCTGCTCGCCGGGGTCGCGGCCGAAGGCCGCGCGGTGGACGTCAGCGTTACAGTCGGTGCAACCGTGCTCGTTGCCTTGCGCCGAGCGGCATTCCGTGGGATTCCGCGCCCGTCCGCATCGGCGACGTGTCTTACGGCGCACTTCGAGAGCTACATTTCCTTTGCCCGTTCGCAGACTGGGGTTTGAGAGATTCAAGATCATGGAAACGAACCATCGAATCCTCGTGATCGATGACAACGAGACCATCCACGCCGATTTCCGCAAGATCATCGGGTCGGCCCGTCCGGGTGACGACCAGGTCGAAGCGGCCGCCGCCGAAACGATCCTGGTGGCCGAGGACGAATGGGTCGTTCAAACCCTGACGGTTCGGGCGCTGCGCGACGCCGGATATCAGACGCTCACCGCCGCGGACGGCGAACAGGCGGTGCGCATGTTCGAGCGGCACGCCGACGCGATCGCTCTGGTACTCATGGACGTGGTGATGCCCAAGTTGAACGGCCGCGCCGCTTACCAACGGATGGTCGCCGTGCGA
>DATKSN010000130.1:0-16253 GCA_035531595.1 Pirellulales bacterium
CGGGTGAAGAAGTCTTAACGCATCCAAAGCCGGGCAATCCGCCGAGACGGATTTCCTTGTCGGTACAGGTACGGTTTTGCCAGTTTTTTCTTGGGCATTTTCGGCTGCGCCGAAACCGCCGTGCCGCCCCGCGTTTGCGGCGAGCCTGGGACTTACGCCCCAGGCTAAGCTATGTCGTCCCTTCGGGACTGTCGTTCAAAGGCCCTGAATTCTTGCGAATTCAGCAACGAGCTAGTCGGCCACGTAGGGCAACAAGGCCATGAAGCGGGCGCGCTTGACCGCCTTGGTGACGGCATGTTGGCTGGCGGCGGTGCAACCGCTCTTGCGGCGGCCGAGCAGCTTTCCCTGGCGGCTGGTGAGCTTGGTGAGCAGTTCCAGATCCTTGTAATCGACGTACATGGGGCGCGGCCGCGCGCCGTTGACGAAGATGGGATCCTTCTTCTTGGCGCGGTTCGCCATTTTCGAGCGCTTCTTGATCGGCGGCCGCGAGCGGAAGTTCTCTGCCATGTGCCAAATCCGGGCGTGGTTTCCGCCCGTTCACTGGAGTGTCGCCCCGTTTGCCGGGGTTCTTCTTCGCCGGCTGGCCCATCGCGCGGCCGGATCCAAAACATTGAAGCCGTTTATGATAGCTGATCGCCGCTCCCTGGTCAAAGCGGTCAGGCCGATTATTTTCCAACGGCCCCGATCCAACGCCGCGCCTTGCTTGCGCCGCGGGTTCGTGTTGGTACCGTGAATAATAGGGGCACGCCACAACTTTCTCCTTTCACCTTTCTCCTTTCTCCTTCTTTTTCAAGCCTCTTCGCCGGCGCGTCGCGGCTCGGCGGCCTCGGCGACTTCGACCGCGGCCGGTCGCTTGCGCTCGGCGGCGGTGCCGGGCACAATCTGCGGACTGGGCGAATGGTCTTCGATGATCTGCTTCAGCACCTCGGCATCGATCACCTCGTGCTCGATCAGCCGCTTGGCCAGCGCATCGAGCGCCGGCCGGCGCGTCGCGAGGATCTGACGCACGTTCTCGATCGCCTCGTCGATGATCCGGCGCACTTCCTGGTCGATCTCGCGCGCCGTCTGCTCGCTGTGGCTGCGCTCGCGTGGGTACTCGCCCGAACCGGCCAGGAAAGGCGACCGCGTGCTCTCGCGAAAATTGATCCGGCCCAGCCGGCTCATGCCGTAGTCCATGACCATGCTGCGCGCGATCTCGCTGGCGCGCTCGAGATCGTTCTGAGCGCCGGTCGAAACGTCGTGGAACACCATTTCCTCGGCCAGCGTGCCGGCCAACAACACCTGGATGCGGCTTTCCAGTTCGCCCTGGGTCATCAGGTAACGGTCGCCCTCGGGCCGCTGCATCATGTAGCCCAGCGCGGCCAGGCCCCGTGGAATGATCGAGACCTTGTGGACCGGATCCGTGTTGGGAAGGCTGTAGGCCACCAGCGCGTGTCCGCTTTCGTGGTGGGCCACGCGCTGCTTCTCGTCGTGGTTGATGATGCGTTGCTTCTTCTCCAGGCCGGCGGTCACCCGCTCGACCCCTTCGTTGAATTCCTCCATGCCGACGGCCGATTTCGCTTTGCGCGCCGCCAACAGGGCCGCCTCGTTGACCAGGTTGGCCAGATCGGCGCCCACGAAGCCCGACGTGATGCCGGCCACGTCCTTGAGATTCACCGAGGCGTCGAGCTTGACGTTTTGCACGTGAACTTCGAGAACTTTCTCGCGGCCCTTGACGTCGGGGCGATCGACCAGCACATGGCGGTCGAAGCGGCCCGGCCGCAAGAGCGCCGGATCGAGCGTCTCGGGGCGGTTCGTGGCGGCCATCACGATGACGCCGCTGTTCGAGCTGAAGCCGTCCATCTCGACGAGCAGGGCGTTGAGCGTCTGCTCGCGCTCGTCGTGTCCGCCCACGACGCTGGTGCCGCGGGTTTTGCCCAAGGCGTCGAGCTCGTCGATGAAAATGATGCACGGCGCCTTGGCCTCGGCCTGCTGGAACATGTCGCGCACGCGCGCGGCCCCCACGCCGACGAACATCTCGACGAAATCCGAGCCCGACAGGCTGAAGAACGGCACGCCCGCCTCGCCGGCGATCGCCTTGGCCAAGAGTGTCTTACCCGTCCCGGGCGGGCCGACGAGCAACACCCCTTTGGGAATCCGGCCCCCCAGCACCTGGTACTTGTCGGGCGTCTTGAGGAACTCGACGACCTCGCGCAACTCCTCGACCGCCTCGTCGACCCCGGCCACGTCGTCGAACGTAACGCCGATATCCTCCTGGGCGTACATCTTGCCGCGGCTGCGTCCGAAGGCCATCGGCGAGCCGGCCCCGCCGAAACGGCGCATCATGATCACGAGGATCAGCACGAACAGGACCGTAAACAGCAAAACCGGGGCGTAATCGAGCAGTCTGCTGGGCGCCAGCTCGCCTTGAAAGTCGGAAAAACCGTTTTGCTCCAGCAGTTCCGAGATGTTTTCGCGGTCGAGGCCGCCCCGACCGGTGCGAAACTCGACTCGCGTCGGCTTGCTCTTGGGGTCCGGCTTGCCGTCGGCCCCCAAGCGGACGTCCTGGACCACTTTTCCGGTGATTTCCTGCTTTCCGACCTTGACCTCAGAAAGACCCGAATACCAAACGGTTCGGCGGTTGCCTTCCGCTCCTTCCTGGACTTCAATGTGCGGAGGTTCCTTGGGGCCGCTGGCTTTCAGTCGCTCCACGATCTTGGGATCGGCGCTGCTCGGGTTGCCCAGTTTGATCAGTTCTTTCAGCTCCCCGTACTTGATCTCAGCTTCGGGCTTGCCGGCCAGCAGCGAGACGATCAACAGCGCGCCGAAGCCCAAGGCCAATAAATACCAGATGACATTCGTACCCATCGGAGGGGTCTTTTTTTCGGTCGGCTTACGGCCGCTATCCTGATTATTGTCCATGAAGTCCAGAATCCGGGGCTAGAATTGAAAAACGGACGCTACGTAGGGTCGGGAGGTGAAGCGGGTCGAGACGTCTGCTGGCAGGGCACGGAACGCCTCGGAGGGCGTTCCCTATAGAGTCGCTCGCTTGTTCGCATCCTAGCCTTTCAGGGCTCATTGTTAATTATAGTATGCCACCGCTCGCGGCGATACGGTCTGACTTCTTGCGAAGCCAGCTACGGGACCATGAATAATCCGGGTTAACGGCCTCTCCGGCCCCAAGGGCGCAAATCCTCGCTTGTCGCACAGCGTCAGTCCGGTCTAGAATGCCGCCATGAACCACCGAGTGACCCAGGTTGCCGTGCTCGGCTCAACCGGCAGTATCGGCACGAGCACCCTGGAGGTAATCGCCGGTTCGGCCGGTCGATTGGCGGCGATTGCCCTTTCCGCCCATTCAAGCCTCGACCAACTTGCGCGGCAAGCGATCGACGCGCGGCCACGGTGGCTGGTGGCCACCGACGCCGATGCCGCGGCCAGACATCCCTGGCCGGAATTGCCGCGCGGTGTAGAATTGCTTGTTGGGACCGATGGCCTGGTGTCGGCCGTCACCCGCCCCGAAGTCGACGTGGTCGTGACGGCCATCGTGGGCAGTGCCGGCTTGCGAGGCACCTGGGCGGCCTTGGAGGCGAAGAAGACGGTCGCCTTGGCGAACAAAGAAACGTTGGTCATGGCCGGTTCGCTCGTCACCGACCTGGCGCGCCGCAACGGTGCTCGCATTTTGCCGGTCGATAGCGAACACAGTGCGATTTTCCAGGCGCTCAAGGCCGGACGCCCCGAGGAGTTGCGGCGAATGGTGCTGACGGCCAGCGGCGGACCTTTTCGGAAACACACCCTGGAGCAACTGAAAAACGTGACCGTGGCCGACGCCCTGGCCCACCCCACATGGGCCATGGGCCGCAAGATCACCGTCGATTCGGCCACGATGATGAACAAGGCCCTGGAAATCATCGAAGCGCGTTGGCTGTTCGACGTCGACGTGGAACAGATCGCCGTGGTGATTCATCCGCAGTCGGTCGTGCATTCGTTGGTCGAGTTCATCGATGGCTCGGTGGTGGCGCAGCTCAGTCCGCCCGACATGAAGCTGCCGATCCAATACGCGCTGACCTGGCCGGAGCGTCAGCCGGGCGTGGCGGCCAAGCTCGATTGGGGCCGCGGGATGCAATGGGAGTTCGAGCCCCCCGACTTCGAGCGCTTTCCGGCCCTGCCGTTGGGCATCGAGGCGGCGCGGGCGGGGGGGACGGCCGGGGCGGTGCTGAACGCCGCCAATGAAGCGGCCGTGGCTGGCTTTTTGAACGGAGAACTAAAGTACATCGAGATCGTTCCGGCTTGCCGGGACGTGCTCGCCCACCACAATTTCGACCCTAGCCCCTCGCTCGATCAGTTGATTGCGCTCGACGGCTGGGCCCGTCGGGAGGTAACGCATTGGATTTTGAACTGATCGCCGGCATGAGTTGGTTTCTTGAGCCCGGCAACTGGCCGATCGCCCTGGCCGTGGCGGCGGGGATCGGATTGGTCATTTTCGTCCACGAACTGGGGCACTTCGCGGTGGCCAAGTGGTGCGGCGTGAAATGCGAAAAGTTCTACCTCGGCTTCGACATCGGCGGCTGGAAACTCTTCAAGTTCCAGTGGGGCGAAACCGAGTACGGTATCGGCATCCTCCCCCTGGGCGGCTACGTCAAAATGCTCGGCCAGGAGGACAACCCCCAGCAGATGCGAGAAGAGTTCGAGCGCTCCAAGATCCGCTCGGAGGCTGGTGAGCCCGTCGCCAAGAGCGAAGGCGACGAGCCGTTCGTACTCGACCCACGCAGCTTCCTGGCCAAGAGCGTGCCCCAGCGGATGGCGATCATCTCGGCGGGCGTCATCATGAACGTGATTTTCTGTTTCGTGGTTTCGTCGATGGCCTATGGCTTGGGCGTCGAGCAGATCGCGTGCGTGGTGGGTGGCGTGATGCCGGGCGCGGCGGCCTGGAAGAGTGGCAACCTCTTGCCGGGCGACGAGGTCATCCAGGTCGGTTCGGTCAAGTATCCCGTCTGGCGCGATTTGCAACGCAACGTGATGGTGGGCGACGACCTCGATCACGGCGTGCCGTTCACTGTCCGTCGGGCTGGGACCGCCGATCCGATGGTGGTCAAGGTCGTGCCGGATCGAACGCGCGGGGCGCGGTTCGTCGGCTTGTCGAGCGGGCATACCAACACCTTGGCGCAACCGCCCGTCTCCGCCTATTCGCCGTTGGCGCGGCTCAAGAACGGCTTCCAGCCGGGCGACGTCGTGGTCGCGATCAACCACCAACAGGTCAAGACGTTTGCCGAACTCGATCGCATGTTGTACGAACACCCGGAGGCGATCAGCGTCACCGTCGAGCGTAAACTGCCCGGCGACGCGGGGATCCCAGCCGAACCGGCGCCGGTCAAGACTGATGAAGTGACGATTGAAGTGCCCGCCGTGCCGATGCGGTCGATGGGCATCGCGATGACGTTGGGCGCCGTCGCGGCCGTACAGGATGGCTCGCCCGCCGCCCAGGCCGATATCCGCCCGGGCGACCGGCTCAAACGGATCGACGGCGAGACGCCTGGCGACCCGCTCCGGCTGGCCGAGAAGCTCGCCGCCCGCGCCGGAACGAAGATCACGCTGGAAATCGAGCGAGAAGGGGCGACGATTACGAAGGAGATCGTTCCGCGAGACTACTTCGGCGGGACGCCGCAGTTGGTTGGAAACGACCCGCTCGACATACCCGCTTTAGGCGTTGCGATCGAGGTCGAAAACCAGGTTGCCGCGGTCGAGCCCGGCGGACCCGCCGACAAGGCCGGCCTCAAGAAAGGGGACGAAATCGTCAAGGTGGTTCTGGTTCCACCCGACGCCGAAGTCCAAGAGCGCGACGGCATCAAACCGCCGCAGGAACCGGCGGAGCTTCCGTTCGACCCGCGGAAGAATCGCAATTGGTTGGTGATGTTCGAATGGTTGCAGAGCAAGCAAACGGGCACCAAGGTCGAATTGACGCGCAAGGACGGCCGCCAAGTGACCATCGAGCCGAGGCCGGTTGACGATTGGTTCAACACGGATCGTCATTTCCGCTTCGAGCCGGTGATCGTGCTGCAAAAGGCCGAAACCGTCGGCCAGGCGATGCATCTGGGTCTGCGCGAGACCGAGTATTCGCTGTCGCTGGTCTACCGTATTCTGCGGAAGGTGTTCAGCGGCGACGTTTCAATCAAGAGCTTCGGCGGCCCCATCGAGATCGCAAGGCAGGCCGGAGGGGCGGCCTCCGCCGGTCTGTCGCCGTTCTTGATTTTCCTGGGGATGCTCAGCGCGAACCTGGCGGTGATCAACTTCCTGCCGATCCCCCTCCTGGATGGCGGACACATGGTGTTTCTGGTGTTGGAAGGCATCCGCCGCAAGCCGGCCAGCGAGAAACTCGTCACCTGGTGCCAGTTCGCCGGCTTGTTCTTCTTGCTCTCGCTGATGGCGTTCGTGATCATGCTCGATCTGGGCGTCATACCACGCGGATGAATGACCTTGCGCGATTCGGGGAAGGTAGCGTGGGCTTTAGCCCGCGTCAGTTGTGGGCGGTGCCCACCCTACGTAGTTGGCGGAAACGGAAACCAGTCCGTCGTCGTACCAGCCCGTCGAAACCGGAATTCGCCGGTAGAGAAGTTCATCGTCGGCAATTGGCTCGGCGCCTTCAATGGACGACATGTTTCAAGTCGGGCGTGGCAAGCTTCAAATTTGATCCACGTCGATTGGATGCCGATTAACAATCCGGCAGTCGTCAAACGCGACAAGTTCAACACTCTGGTCCGCATGGATTCGGAACGTCTCGATCGACGTCCCGTCGTGTCGCTCAAAGGTGATGCCGCCACTTCCGTTAGGAACGATGCGAGTCGGCGGGTGCGACCCTCGGTCACACAGCCGCTGCGCCAGTTGCCGCGCCAGCGCGATCGTATCGCTTGACGGCGGCCGAATGTCGTCGTCTTCCAACTCACTCGGGTTCCGATGCCATGCGTCCAGAGTTTTTGCGATGATTCCTTGCCACCCGATCCGTAAAATCAACGCACCCTTTGTTCCAGCGTCCGTACCCGACGCGGTCATCGCATCAGGTGACGATCGAGCGTTCGGCACGACAACGGACGGTAGGCCTTGGTCGGAAATCGTTTTCCACGAGTGAAGTGCTTTCACGAAATTTCTCTCAGTCACCTTGCCCCATTGGATCCACGCTGGCGCCGTCGGGTTATGCTAGCCCGGATTATTCATGGTCCAACACTAACCCGCAGCGCAAGCAAGGTGCAGCGTTGAACTTACCTTGCTTGCGCCTTGCGCTGCGGGTTGGTGTAACGGCAGTCCGCGATTGTTCCCACTGGACCATGAATAATCCGGGCTAGTTTATTCTACCCGACAACACGCCCGGCTTCCAGCGATCTTGGACGCCCGCAAGCCCGCTTCCAAGGTCGCGACTTCCGGCCGACGGACGTCGAGGGGAAGATCGAATCCAATATTTTCACGTAAAGGCTGCTTGCGACCCCCCTTGGGGCAGGCTATCCTACCTACGTGGGTACGGTCGCGCGACCCAAGCCCCTTTCCCATGCCTCCAATGGACGCAGACCCGTTTTTCCACTTCATTCCACAGGGTGTACCATGAGATTTGCCGCGGCAGTGCTGTTTTCGGTCGTGATCGTCGTTTCGCTCGGCGCCGCCGCCCGCGGCCAGGAAGCCGTGATCGCCGAGATCCGCGCGCTCGGCGGCAGCGTCGATCTCGACGCCAAGAAGCAAATCGTCCGCATCGATCTGGCCAACTCCCGCGTGACCGACAAGGATCTCGCCCTGCTCAAGGGTCTGGCCGGGCTGCGGCGGCTCAACCTCTGGCAGACGCACGTCACCGACAAGGGCTTGGCCCACCTCAAGGGGCTCAGCCATCTCGAATGGCTCGACTTATCGGGCACGCACGTCAGCGACGACGGCCTGGCGAACATCGACGGGCTGACGAAACTCACGACGTTGACGCTCTACAATACCCGCGTGACCGACAAGGGGCTTCCGCACCTCAAGAAACTCGCCAATCTCGTGGAACTGGCCCTCTCCGACACACTCGTCACGGGGACGGGCTTCGAGCACCTTGGCGGGCTGGCCAAGCTCAAGACGCTGCACCTGTTCCGCTCGCGAGTCACCGACGAGGGCCTCGCCCACCTCAAGGGACTGATCGGACTCGAAGTCTTGGATCTGGGCGACAATTCCCGCGTCAGCGACGCCGGAATGGAGCACCTGGCCGAGCTGGCCAAGTTGCAGCGGCTCGACCTCAAGGAAACCGGCGTGGACGGTTCGGGGCTGGAGCACCTTGCTGGACTGTCCAGCCTGCGCTCGCTCGACCTGGGTTTCACTTCCCTGACCGACGCCGGGCTGATGCGGATCAAGGGACTCGCCAGCCTGAAGCACCTGTATCTCAGCGCCACCAAGATCACCGACGCCGGAATGGAGCACCTCGCCGGCTTGCCCAAACTGACCGACCTGAGCCTTGCGCTGACCGACGTCGGCGACGCGGGACTGGCGCGCCTCAAAGGGTTGACCAAACTTGAAGAACTGAGCCTGATCGGCACGAAAATCAGCGATGCGGGGATGGCGGAACTGGAGGGGTTCGTCTACATGCGCACCCTGGTGCTCACCGGCACCCGGATCACCGACAAAGGACTGGCGCGCCTCAAGCCGCTGACCCGGTTGCAAACGCTCGACCTGCGGCACACGCAGGTTCGTGGCGAGGGATTCGCCGGCCTCTCCGGGCTGAAGAATCTGGAAGTGCTCGATTTGGGCGACACACTCGTCAACGACAAGGGCCTGGCCAACCTCAAATCATTGACCGGCCTGAAACAATTGAACCTGTACGACGCCCACATCACCGACGCCGGCTTGGCGAGCCTCAAAGCGATGACCAAGTTGGAGTCGTTGAACCTGTTGGGCACGCACGTCTCGGACGACGGGCTGGAGCACCTCGCGGCCCTTTCCAGCCTGCGCTCGCTCGGCCTGTTGGGCACCTGGGTCACCGACGACGGCTTGGCGCACCTGGCGGAGTTGAAAGACCTGGAGGGTCTCTCGTTGCAAGGCACGCACGTCAGCGACGCCGGTTTGAAGCAGCTCGCCGGATTGAGCAGCCTCCGCTCGCTGAACCTGGCCGACACCAAGGTGACAGCCGCGGGAATCAAGGCCCTCCGTCAGAAGTTGCCCGATTTGCAAATCGAGCAATGACGTGGGGTGGGCACCGCCCACCACCATGACGGAGACACGCCTTCGGCGAATTTCGCCCCAGCCCGGATTATTCATGGTCCGGGGAGGAACTCGCGCACTGTGCTGTAGCAGAATTCGCTAGAATTCTGGCGTAACTCGCGTCCACGGCCTGGCTTCTTGCGAAGCCAGCTACGGGACCATGAATAATCCGCCCCAGGCTCAACATCCTTCATCCCGCCCAATGCCTCCTTCTCTTGCCCATACGCCGCTGGCCGATTGGCACTCCTCGCACGGTGGCCGCATGGTCGATTTCGCCGGCTGGTGGATGCCGGTGCAATACTCGTCGATCGTCGCCGAACACCAGGCCACCCGCGGGGCGGCCGGTTTGTTCGACATTTCGCACATGGGCCGCCTGCGGTTCGACGGGGCCGGCGCCGCCGGGTTTCTCGATGGTCTCGTCACGCGCCGCGTGCGCGATATGCGGCCGGGACGCATCCGTTATGGCCTGGTCACCAACAATGCCGGCGGTATTCTCGACGACGTGCTCGTCTACCACCTGGCCGACGCGGCCGGGCATTCGTACCACCTGCTGGTCGTCAACGCCGGCAACCGCCTCAAGATCCTCGACTGGATCGCCCCCCGCCTCGCCGCGTCTGCCGATGTGTACATGACCGACGTCACACGCGACTGGGCCATGATCGCCGTGCAGGGGCCGCGGTCCTTGGAGCTCACGCAGCCCTTGGTCGATGTCGAACTGGCGGCGATGAAATACTACACGGGCCGCGAAGCTGCCATCGGGGGACATGGCGGCATCGTCAGCCGCACCGGCTATACGGGCGAGGATGGCTGCGAGCTGATCGTCGGCGCGCGGGTCGTTGTGGTAGTTTGGGAATCGCTGGTCGCGGCCGGGGCGTTGCCCGCGGGCCTGGGGTGCCGCGATACGCTACGGCTCGAAGCGGCGATGCCGCTGTACGGGCATGAGCTTTCGGAGGAAATCAATCCTTACCAGGCCGGGCTCGATTTCGCCGTCGATCTGGAGGGGAGGTCGTTTCCAGGCCGTGACTCGCTTGCACGGCTGAAGAACGAGGCATCGCAGCCGCGGCGCATCGGGCTGGCCACCGATGGGAAACGAGCGCCGCGCGAGGGGTACGCGATCCTGGCGTCCGCCCACGGCGTTGAGGGGCGGGTGATCGGCCGCGTGACCAGCGGCACGTTTTCGCCTACATTGGACCGACCGATCGCCATGGGTTACATCGAGCCCGCGCTGGCCGCGCCCGGCACTGACGTGGCGATCGACGTGCGCGGCCGGCCCGAGCCCGCGCGGATCGTCGCCTTGCCGTTTTATCGTCGTCAGTAATCAGCGAATGGCCCGCACCACAAACAAAGGAATTGCCCGTGACGCCAAAAAACCTGCTCTATGCCAAAACCCACGAATGGGTCCGTGTCGAGACCGACGCCGGCGCGAAGGTCGCGACCATCGGCGTGACCGCGTTCGCACTGGAGGCGCTGACCGACGTGACCTATGTCGAACTCTTACCCAAGGTCGGCCGCCATCTGGCGGCCGGCGAGCCGTTCGGCGAAATCGAATCGGTCAAGGCCGTGAGCGACCTTTACAGCCCGGTCGCGGGTGACGTGATCGCGGTCCACGACGGACTCTCGGAAAATCTGGAAACGCTCAACGCCGATCCCTACGGCGAGGGGTGGATGATCAAGGTCAAGCTCACCGACGAAACTTCTTTGGCGTCGTTGCTCGATCAGGCCGCGTACGAGAAACAATGCGCCGAGGAACATTAAAAGGCGATAGGCTTTAGGCGATAGGCGATAGGCCCCTGATGCCCGCCTAACGCCTAACGCCTAACGCCTCTAACAAACAGGGGGCTAACGCCCCCCGCTCGCCTGCTAACGCCTAACGCCTAACGCCTAACGCCTAACGCCTAACGCCTAACGCCTGACGCCTAACGCCTCTAACAAACAGGGGGCTAACGCCCCCCGCTCGCCTGCTAACGCCTAACGCCTAACGCCTCTAACAAACAGGGGGCTAACGCCCCCCGCTCGCCTGCTAATGCCTAACGCGCAACGCCTAACGCCTCTAACAAACAGGGGGCTAACGCCCCCCGCTCGCCTGCTAACGCCTAACGCCTAACGCCCCAATGCCCTACCTCCTCAACACCCCGCAAGACCAACAGGCAATGCTGGAGGCCATCGGCGTCCAGTCGCTCGACGAATTGTTCGATCTCGTGCCGGCCGACCTGCGGCTCGGCCGCCCGCTCGACCTGCCCGCCGCGCTGACCGAAATCGAACTGACCAGCCATCTCGGTAAGCTGGCCCATCGGAACGTCGCGGCCGGCCAACGAGTCTGTTTCCTCGGCGGCGGAAGTTACGACCACTTCATTCCCGCCGCCGTCGACGCCTTGGCCTCGCGCGGCGAATTCTACACCTCGTACACGCCCTACCAGGCCGAGGCCAGCCAAGGGAACCTGCAAGTCTTTTTCGAGTATCAATCGCTGATCGCCACGCTTTGCGGCATGGACGTCGCCAACGCCAGTCTTTACGACGGCGGCAGCGCCGCCGCCGAGGCGGTGTTCATGTGCCTCAGCGCCACCGGCCGCCGCGGTCGCGTGGTGACGGCGGCCAGCATGCATCCCGAGTACCGCCAGATCCTGACCACGCACCTTGAGAACCTGGGCATCGAACTGGTCACGGTCGGAACGCCGCGGGGAACGCTGGCGGCCAACGAGTTATCGGCGGTGGTCAACGCCGACACGGCGTGCGTGCTGGTGCAACAGCCCAACTTTTTCGGCTGCATCGAGGAGATGGGGGCCATCGCCCGCGTAACGCGCGACGCGGGGGCGCTGTTGGCCGTCGCGGTCGACCCGATCAGCCTGGGTTTGCTCAAGCGGCCGGGCGATTACGGCGCCGACGTGGTCGTGGCTGAGGGGCAATCGCTCGGTAGCCCGATGTCCTTTGGCGGGCCGTACCTGGGGATTATGGCCTGCCGCGAGGCGCTGGTGCGGCGCATGCCCGGCCGGATCGCCGGGCAGACGGTCGACCGCCGCGGCAAACGCTGCTGGGTGCTCACGCTGCAAACCCGCGAGCAGCACATCCGCCGCGAGAAGGCGACGAGCAACATTTGCACCAACCAGGGACTCTACGCGCTGCGCGCGACGATCTACCTGGCGCTGATGGGGCCGCGGGGGATGCGCGAGGTGGCCGAGATTTGCCTGCACAAGGCCCGCTACGCCGCCGGCGCGCTCGTGTCGGCGGGCCGGCTGTCGCCGGCCTTCGACCGGCCGACGTTCAAGGAATTCGTCGTCCGCGATCGGCAAGGCCGGGTCGAAGAACTGCTGGCCGGGGCGGGCCGCGCGGGCTATTTCGCGGGCGTCCCGTTGGCGCGGTGGTATCCCGAACTGGCCGATTGCTTCCTGGTTTGCGTCACCGAAAAGCGGACCAAGGAGGAGATCGACGGTCTGGCGGCCTGTTTGAAATGATCGCGAGCAGGAGCGGCATCTTAACTTCCACCTTAACGCGGCCTTGAATTCTACAGCGCCGCCCAGAACAGATATGCGGCCAGGAGCGTGAGGGCTGCCAACGGATAGGCGTCGGGCAGCCTATCGTGCCAACGATTCTTAGGAATGGTCGACATGCGGTGTATCCTCCAAGTGGGGCGAGCGGACGAGCCGCCCGCGTGGCATTACGGTTTTTCCGGAGCCTCCAACGCGGCACGGGATATTGATCGGCCAGGCCGGCCAAGACATGCAGCCGCCGCCATGAGCCCGTTTCATCTTGCCGCATCGCGCGCCATCGTCACAGGCGGCAATCATCTCTTGACTACTACAACCCCGTCGCGAGGGTGATCGCGGACGACGTCCCAATCGACCTCGACCCCACCAGCCAACCCCGGTCGGCGAATACCTGGAGGTTGTCCGTCGGCGGCAACGCGCCGATCAACCCAAGACGTCCAGCAGCGTACAGCAGGCGTTGCTGAGGGCCACGCCGCGTTGGTCGCGCTCCCCCTCGCCGGGCGCCACGCGGATCTGCAGGAAGGCCGCTGTGGTTCCGTGCCAAGTGGGCCGCGCAGAAGGCCGTAATGGCAGGAAAGCGAATTCCAGCGTGCCGTGGGGCGGAAGGTCCGCGGGGAACGGCTGCCAACCGCTCATCGCGCCATGATCGGGGATTTCAACTTGCAGGTTGAGCGCCATCGGCCCGGCGAACGGCTGGCGAACCGTGTACGAATGACGTCCCGTAATCGGGGCGTTCAAAAAGAATCGGCGCCGCTCCTCGATGACGAAGTGGTCGATTTCGACAAACGCGCGCTCGGGAGGTTCCCCGTCGTTGGCCGTCAAGGCTTGCCTGAAGACCATTTCATTAGCGGCGACGCGCAGGTTTTTGACCTGCTGCGGCGTCAGCTCGAACGCGAACATCTGGCCGCCGTGAAAGTGAACCAGGCACGCTTTGCCCGATTTCGTCATGCCCTTGCCAAGGGCGATGGAACAGTTGGCCTGCTGGCGCTGGGCGCCGTCGAACTCCTTGAGAAAGCTGCGCTGCAAGGCGCCCTGTGCGCAATTCGTCCGCACCCAGTTGGCGGCGATCTGACGAAGGCTGTGGTTGTTCATGGCCAAGGATCGATCGGGCAAGAGAATCCGCGACGTTCCAGCTCGGTTTCGCTCATCATACCAGTTCACGCTTCCACTTGGCTTTCAGGCGACGAAACCTCCGGCGTGTCTCCTGTTCAATCAGTTTTTCAGCACTGACGACGGTCATGGTTCACCGATCGGGTGTCGAAGCTTAGGCGGCGGCAGGCCACGGTAACACTCGCATTCTACCACGCGCGCGGGCGATCCTCGGGCGCGCGAATGGATCGCGAGCGTCCTGGGCGCGGACAGCGCGATTGAAGAGCTCGGGCGCGCAGACGCCGTCGCCGGATACTTGACGATTTCGTCGTTGAACCGCGCGCTGGAGCGCGAACGGGCCGCGGCGGGCGACCGTCCGGGGTTCGATGACTAATCGCCCGCTGAGCATCGGCGCCGCGCGAAAAAAAACGATTCCGAAACCCCTCCCAAAGAGATCCAAAAGAGCGTGGGGTAAGGCGAAGGGTGGCGCGGCAATTGGATGCCGCTTTCGCGGCTCGCTCAGACGTCATGGGGTATTCGGAAGTCGTTTTTTTTCGCTTCGCCGCCGTTATGTTTTTTGCACGTTCGTTGCTGCGCAACGAGCGTGCCTTTTTCGGGAAAATGATCCCTACCCGTTCGTGGGCCGCCCTGGAACCCGGTGAGCTTGCGCCGCGGGTTGGTGTCGCAGCAGGGCCGCATGCCGTATCATTACTCCCAGTCTTTCGTCTTGAACCCCAGGCTCATGGCGTTCTCGGAAACGGCGCGCTTGATCTGATCGGAAACACCGCTTGGAAACTCGGCGTTGATTTCAACGGTGACGTCGAGCGAGGCATTCGGGTCGCCCGCGAGGACGCTGATGATCTCCTCGGCAACCTGAACCAGACGCATCTTGGCGGTCGACGGACTGATTTGGACGGAGCCATGAAATGACTTGGCCTTTGCCCCTGTCGTGCCGCCCGTACCTGTCGTGTCGCCCGAACCTGTCGTGCCGGTTCCCGATGCCGACCCCGTGCCAGTCTGTCCGCCGCCGGCGGGGCCGGCGCCCGCTGCCCCGCCGCTGATTGTACTTACGCTCCCTGTGCCCGTTGCGCCGCCGGTATCGGGTTTCTTGACGCTGGCTTCGTACTGCCTGGCCGCTTCCGGTTCGATCAGCAACAAGGTGTCGTCGACGTGGGTCACTTTGAAGCGGGCCGCTTCACGCGGATACATGGAACCGCCGAGTTGCTCGAACGCCTTCAAAAAAAAGGCCCTCACGAAGTAGGGCTGGAGGCGGCGGGCCTCCGCCTTTTCCATTTCGTCCTTCACCGCGAAGAGTCGCTCGGCGCTCATGGTCTCTTGGGCCAGGGCGTTACGGTTGAGCAGCGACTTGAGGTGGTCGTGGTCGAGGGCGCTGTCGATCTGCCGCGTCAAGCGGGCGCGGACCTCGGGCTGGTCGCCGTAACGAATCGCGCGGATCAGCAAGTCTTTGAGGCTTGTTCCCTCGAAAACCTCGCCCAATACGTCGAACACGCGGCCTTTAAGGGCCTCGCTCTCGACTTCGAGCTTCTTGAGGAGCCAATGGTAAACGTCGCCCTCGCGGGTCTCCTTGGCGACGATGTTCCAGAGATGGCAGACCTCGATCTGAGACCGATACGGTGAATGCGGCCGAAGCGCTGTTCGAGGCGGTTCGGGTTCCACGGCAGGTCGTAATTGACCATCAGGTTGGCGCATTGAAGGTTGATGCCCTCACCGGCCGCGTCGGTCGCGACCAGCACCCGGACATCCGCTTCCGAGCGGAAGATGACCTGCATCCGCCGGCGTTCGTCGCGGTGCGTGCCGCCGTGAATGGTGATGACGGCGTCGTGATTGCCAAGGACGCCGGCGATCTTGTCGCGCAGGTAGTTCAGCGTGTCGCGATGTTCGGAAAAAATGATCAGTTTCCGCTGCCGGCCGGAGGCATCGCGCATTTCGGGGGTGTGTTGCAGAATGTTGGAAAGTTCGTCCCACTTGCGATCCTTGCCGGAGGCGATCACGGCCTTGGCTTTGTGCTCCAGCCCTTTCAGGATGACGATTTCGGCTTCCAATTCGTTGACCGTGCGGGCCGCCGTCGCATCGTCAAGCAGGGTTTCTTCGAGGTTCTCCCGCTCTTCCGCGCTGAGGTCGTCGTCATCCTCCGGCAGGTCCGCGCCTGCGCTTGAATTGGCGAGCGTTTCAGCCAATGCCTGTTGCCCGCGCACGCCGAGCTTTTCCTCGCGCAGCCGGGTTTCGAGCCGCTCCTTGCGGCGTTTCAGCGATTGGAAGATGGCCTCGGGGCTCGACGCCAGCCGGCGCTGCAAGGCGGTGAGCGCGAAGCCGACGGAACCCTTGCGCGAGCCGGCAAGCCTTAACTTTCACCTCAAGTTCGATGGTAGATTTTACAAAATGTCTGGTTGATTCAGAGAATGCTAGCAGAGCTAAGGTGGTTACACGTACCAGTTCTTCGTAGGTGTAAGCATTTGTCACAATTACAAACGACTCTCG
>DATKSN010000131.1:0-24548 GCA_035531595.1 Pirellulales bacterium
GTGGCCAGCCACCAACGCGGAAACACGTTTTGGGGCCCGTCCCCACCCTGCTTGAGCATCTGCAAGAAGCTGGTCAGCCCTCGAACGGGCGAACGCTCGAAGGCCATCGCAATCCGCTTCATGCGGTAATCGGCGGCCAGCAGCACCGCCGCGAAGTGGCTGTTCGTCGGCACGCCGCGAATCGTCACCTTCTGCGGCCCCAATTCTTTTTCCATGCCGCGAGCGAAGGATTCCGGATCGGCTTTGGTTGGCGAGGGGGTTGTCATGTAAGCCCGCACGCGCTGGAGACCCTCTTGCGTCGGATCGATCGAGCAGGCGATGCCCCCCTGGGCCGCCGATTCGGCCGTCCGCAGGGCGACCAGCAGATCGTCGAACTCGATGACGGGACGGCCCGTCGTCTTGCCCACCATGTTGCCGCGCTCGTCCACCTGCCAGCCTTCGCCGGAGCCGGCCAACACGATGTCGTTCTTGTCGGGATAAACGAAGACGTATTGAATTCGCTGGATGCCGGCCAGGTAGCGTACCTCGTCGGGAATGTCCTTGCCGGCGGCGTTCGCCTCGGCGATCGCGGCCTGCATCTGGCGGAGCGAAACCTTGCGCAACTCGGCCGACTCAGCCAGTTCGCCATCGACCTTTTGCATCTGCCGCAGCTTCGTTTCTCGCAGCTTGTTGAACTGGTCGCGCGCGACGTTGTTCACCACCCCGCGGCCGTCGACGTAAACACCGCCGACGGCCTGCTGAAAGCCAAGACCGATTTGGGCTTGAACCGGCGAACGCCATACGGCCGGCGAGCAGAACGCCGCACATACCGCCAACGGCCACCACCAACTGCGAAGCACACCAGCGCGATCGTTCGGCATGATACCATCTCCCTTATCCATAGGTTTCCTCTAGATTACCCCAAACCAGGCCCGCAATGCAAGGAAAACTTCCCGAATCCGGCGCTTTTTCGAGATCTTGCCGCCGGGAGCGATGGCGACAACGGCATCTGTAGGGAACGCCCTCCGTGGCGTTCCGTGAAGCGGGCGCGACGTCTTCTGGCAGGTCACGGAACGCCACGGAGGGCGTTCCCTACAGATGCGGCCCCGTTTTTCGCAATCCACGGCCGGTACTCTTGCAGGCGCGGCCCCATCAGAGCTAAGGTAGTAACTATGTCCGAATCGTCCCCCGCGATGTTAGCCTATCTCGTCATTCGCGAAGGTTCCAAATGGACCGACGTGTTCCGGCTGATTCCTGGGCAATCGGTCACGATCGGCCGCGCGCCGACGAATCAGATTGTCATCAAGGACGAACGGTGCAGCCGCTGTCATGCGGAAATCTTCATTACCGAGGGCCGCTGGACGGTGCGCGATCTCGACAGCCGCAACGGTACAACGGTCGGGAGCGCCCTCATCCAGGGGGATTTCCTGCTTTCGGCCGGGGACGTCATCCGTATTGGCGGCTCGCAGTTGGCATTCGTCCACGATTTGTCGAAGGCCTTTCCCGATTCGAGCGGTGTCGGGCCGTTGGGCGAGTTGCCGACCGTCGAGGCGATACCGGGATTGCGCGGCGGCGAGACGTCGGTGTTGGACCTTCCCGAACCGGCCACGATCACGCACCGGCGCGGCCAAAGCCGGTTTCTTGAACCTGACGACGATGAAGCGGGGACTTCGAAGGAGGGGCGTGCCGCCGGCAAGCTTTATCGTCTGGCCTGCGAATTGGCCAAAGCGCCTGACGCGGTGGCGATGGCCAAACTGGCGCTGGCGGCCATGTTCGAGGGAACTCGCATGGACGCGGGCGGGCTGCACCTCCTGCGCCGCGGCGTGGTCGGCGATCCGACCTCGACCGACCTGGAACTGGTCGCCTCGCGAACCGATACGCAAGTGCCTTATCACCGCATTTCGCCGTTTCTGGCCGCCACCGTGCTGCGCGAGGGGGAGGCCGTGCTGGCTCGCAACGTGATGGGCGACAGTACGCTCGGCAGCCGCGACAGCAAGGGAGACATGCATGCCACGAGCGTGATCTGCGCCCCGATCCGCCGCGGAAAGAAAGCGTTCGGACTGGTCCACTTGTACTCGACCGCCTCGGATCGCGTGCCCGACCCCGACGACTTGGAATTCACGCTGGCGGCGGCCGACGCCGTGGCCTTGGCGCTGCAGAACCTGAACCGACGCCAGGAGCTCGCCGAAAACCTGAATCAGATCCGCGACGAAAACGTTCAACTCCGAGAACGGCTGGGCGTGCAGAGCGAGATCGTGGGCCGCGGCAAGATGATGGAGCGCGTCACCGAGGAGATCGCACGCGCCGCGCCGACCAGCGCCACCGTGCTGATCCGCGGCGAGAGCGGCGTGGGCAAGGAACTGGTGGCGCGGGCGGTGCATTTTTCCAGCCCGCGCCGCAAGGGCGCTTTCGTTTGCCTGAACTGCGCCGCGCTCTCCGAGAGCCTGCTCGAAAGCGAACTGTTCGGACACGAGCGAGGCGCCTTCACGGGCGCGGTGGGCCGCAAGATCGGCAAGTTCGAGGCCTCGCACCAGGGAACGCTGATGCTCGACGAGATCGGCGAGATGAGCCCCACGATCCAGGCCAAGTTCCTACGCGTGCTGGAAGGGCACCCTTTCGAGCGCGTCGGCGGCAGCGAGCCGGTGAAGGTCGACGTTCGCGTGATCGCGGCCACCAACCGCGACCTGGAAAAGGACGTCGCCGAGGGGCGCTTCCGCCGCGACCTCTATTTCCGCCTGCATGTGCTTGAAATCGTCGTCCCCGCGTTGCGCAAGCGGCCGGAGGACATCCCCGAATTGGCCAACTATTTCTTCCACAAGTACAACCTCGAAACCGGCCGCCGCCTGCGCGGCTTCACGCAGCGGGCGATGGAGCAGATGCTCCGCTATCGCTGGCCCGGCAACGTCCGCGAGTTGAAAAACGTGGTCGAGCGGGCGATTGTGCTGGCCGAGGACGAGAACATCGACGTGCAGGATCTGATGCTCTCGAAGCTGCCCACGACGGGCGACACCGGCGAATCGCCGCCGGCGAACGTCGAGTTCAAGCCCGCCTCGTTGGCCGAAATGGAGCGGCGGCACATCCTCGCCACGCTGCGAGCCACCGGCTGGAACAAGAGCCAGGCGGCGCATTTGTTGGGGATCGAGCGCTCGACCCTCGACCGCAAGATCCGCCGCTACGAACTGGCCGAGTTCCTGCCGGGAAAAGTGCCGTAGGGTGGGCACCGCCCACAAGCACCACTGGACCCGCGTAAGATTGATGTAGGAGGCTTTGGCGATGCTGAAAGAACTACAAACCAGGATGGATGGGCCGTTACGAAGCGGCCACGCCGGGCGTTGAAGGCTTCGGCAACGTATCCACGATCTTGTCGTCCGACAGCGAGCCGCAACCTGACGAGACGCTGGTCATTGCCCCCGATTGCGACGGACAGACGCGGCCGGGCCATGACGATGAACCCTTGCAAGGCGCTCCGGAATTGATCGTCGAGGTGGCCTCCAGCAGCGTGGCCTACGACCTGCACAACAAATACCGCATGTACGAACGCGCCGGCGTGCGCGAGTACGTCGTCGTCGTCTTGCGCGAGAAGCGCGTTCGCTGGTTCGTATCGGACGGAAAGCAGTTCAACGAAATCGCCGCGGGGCAGGACGGCATTTTTCGATCCGCTCTGTTTGCCGGACTGTGGCTTGACGCGGAGGCACTGTTTCGCAAAGACCTCGCTCGGTTGCTCGAAACACTCGACCGTGGTTTAGCGTCGCCCGAGCACGCGGCGTTCGTCGAGCAATTGAAGTCGCGGCGAAAGGCGTAGGCGGGGGCGGCGGACCATGCGACGTTTTGCCACGAGAAAGCGGTGGCTGGTGGCAGAGCCTAAGCGATGCCCCGGCTAGATCGCGACCGGGGCATCGCATTGCGTGCAGCGGTAGAAACCTCGCCCAAAGAAACAAGGCATACGCGGGTGGACGAATTTCAATTTCGTTTCTGCTGCCTGGCGGCGACCAGCGCCGCGTTGTTTGGCCTGCTGGCGGTCTGGGCGGCGCTCGGTCGCGCGCATTGGTTCGTTCGAGTCGTGTCGGTCCTAGCGGCCCTGGCATTGCTGCTGCCCGTACCTGCGTTCGATGTGTTGCTGGTCTTCTTCTTCCAGTCGCCGATCGTCATCGGTCCGCTGCTGGTGGTCCGTGTGTTTCGATCACGCGCAGCGACGATTGGCGAATCCGCGCCGCCGATCCGTCCAAGATTCTCGCTGGCTGATCTGTTTCTGGCAACGCTCGTGATCGCGGCGATGTGCGGCGTCGGCATCAACTTGCCACAAGAAATACGGCAAGCTTCGGGTGATTATATCGTCATTGGCAGCGGTCTCGGTGTGGCCACGTTGGCAGCCGTCTGGGTGGCGATCGCTCAAAGGCCGTGGTGGTTGCGGCTCGCAGTGTTGGGCATCGCGGCCCCGGCGGCCGGAGTTCCAGCAGCGATTGGGACAGATTTCTTTCGGATGGGATTTGACCTGATTGGTTGGGCCTGGTGCGGCGCGACGGCGGGCCTGGGAATGCTTGTCGCAGTGTTTCTATGGCTGGGTTGGAAAGCGGGATGCGTGAGCGTCCAGTCCGGCACGGCTGAACCGTCCCAAGGATCCAGCACGGCGCAACGGCGACACTTGCGGCGCGGACTCGCGCGCATCGACCTCGCCGCGCTCTCGCTGGTCATGTTGCTGTTGCCCGGTGTGGCATATTACCAGATGCTCACGCCCGCTCCGATTCCATATGTGACGCTTCCCAGTCCCAATGGCTACGACGAACTAATTCGGGTTGGCCGACTGCTCCAGGACCAGATCGTGCCTGACGCAAACGCGGCCAACCAGGCCCAACTCGAAGCGTTCGTCACGCAGCACGCAGCGCTGCTCGGCGCGGTACGCGCGGCATTGGATCATCCGAGTCAAGCGCGGGTTGATTATGGCCCATTCACTCCTGTTTTCGACGACCTTGGCACCATCAGGCAACTTGGGAAAGCCATGTACGCCGAGGCAAAACTGGCTGAATTAGCAGGTGGGACCGACAGCGCGGTTGTCGCCTATTCAAACAACATTCGGCTTGGACAGGCCGTCAGCCACGGCGGTCTACTCCTTCATTGGCTGGTGGGCCTGGCAATCCATGGCGCCGGCCTGCAAGAGCTCTGCCGTATCCGCAATTCGCTCTCACCCGAGCAGTGTCGCGAACTCATTGCGACCTTGCAGTACCTTGAAGCGGCCGCGGAACCCATCGGCGACGTCGTCGCTCGTGATGCCGTTTCCGAAGGCTGGCTCCCACGCGTCTTGTTTTTGGACGCGTTGGGGTCAGCCACGATGTACGACCAGTTAAGTGACCGCACCATCGCCGCATCTCGGCTGTTGGTCTGCGATTTGGCGTTGCGGATATACAAAGCCGACCACGGTAGAGTGCCGCAACGATTGGCAGAATTGGTGCCGAGATACCTATCGGTAGTGCCGTGCGATCCATTCAGCGGCGAATTGCCCGTCTACCGTCGCGCGGACGAGAGCTATATCCTTTACAGCGTGGGAGCGGACGGCGTGGATAACGGCGGGATTGCAGGATCCTCCAACAGTCCGCCGGGCATGGAGGCCGGAAGCGATCTCGTCTTGCCTGCCGCGCGGCAAAACCCTCCGGACGGCGCGCCCTGACGTCTTGGCTCATGGTTCATCCGGCGACAACGTACCCTCCCGTTGCGCAACGTATCTGCCATTGTCCGCATTGCCGTGCGACGGATAATACCGCGCCAGCCGGTTCGGATGAACGCCCAGCCTCGCCGCCGACAACAGCAACCAGTTGCAGGCCGTCTGCCGCACAATCCCATAGCGTTGCCAGCGCCGGGCGCTGACATGGAGCGGCCCAGGCAACAACACGGGCCGGCCCCGTCGCCGCAAACGCTTCATCAACATCAGATCCTCCAACAACCGCAACTCCGAAAACCCGCCTAGCTCTTCGAATACGCCACGGCGGACGAAGATCCCTTGGTCGCCATAGGGCAGGCCGCGGCGCGCGGCGCGCCAGGCGTTGCCGCGCTCCAACAGCCGGTAGAGCAGGCCCTCGGCCTCGATCCGCTGGTGAAACGCGCCGCACTCGACGTTCGGATCCGCAAGCGCTCGCTCGATCTGCCTCAGACCGTTGGGTGCGAGCCAGGTGTCGGCATGCAGAAAAAGCAGCACATCGCCCGTGGCCCACCGCGCCGCGGCGTTTTGCTGCGATGCGCGGCCGCGTGGAGCGAAAACGACCACCGCCCCCGCGGCGCGAGCGGCGTCGGCCGTGCCATCGTCGCTGCCGCCGTCGGCGACCAACACCTCGCGCGGGCCGGTCTCCCAGGCCCGCGCCACCGACGGGCCGATCAGAGCGATTTCGTTCAGCGCGGGAATGATGATCGAGATGGTCATGGCGTGGGGCAGACTTCCATGGGGCCATCCTCTTATATGGCATGCCTGTTACAAGCGACAATAGAAGCAATAGGAAACAAAAGGGGTAGGCCCGAATTCCACGGCGAGGTACAATCCATGGGACGTTGATAGCGCGAGGGAAGAAACTATGGTATCCGCCTCAGTCGAACATATCTGTCTGGACGAAAAGGGTGTCGCGCGGATCGTAGGCTCACGGTCCAAGGTCATGCAGATCGTGATGGATAAGCTGGCGCATGGTTGGGGACCGGAAGAAATCCGCGCGCAGTACCCACACTTGACACTTGCGCAAATTCATGCCGCCTTCGCCTATTACTATGACCACCAGGCCGAAATCGACTCTCAAATCGAGGACTACAACCGGTACTCGACAGCCATGCGGGCGGCAGCGGGCGAGTCGCCCATCGCCGGCAAGTTGCGCGCCCAGGGTAAGCTTCCGTGAGCGTGCCGTTTTACATGGACGAACACGTCCAATCTGCCATTACCGAAGGGCTTCGGGACCGGGATGTGGACGTACTGACGGTCCAAGAAGATGGTCGAGATGGTAAAGCGTTCCTTCGGACGACATGAACTCAGGCCAATACTTCCTTGACCACCCGCGCCTCGAAAACGCTCGTCAACTTCTCCTTCAGCCCGTGCTGGTCGAAGTACAGTGCGTCGTGCTTCAATCCGAGCAGGTGCAGGATCGTGGCGTGCCAGTCGGGCACGCTGACGCGGTTTTCGACCGCGGCCATCCCCAATTCGTCGGTGGCGCCATGCGCGACGCCACCCTTCACGCCCGCTCCGGCGAACCAGGTGCAAAAGGCATTCTTGTTGTGGTCGCGGCCGGCCTGGCTCTCGTTCTTGTCGCCGGGCAACTGCGCGATCGGCAGCCGGCCGAACTCGCCTCCCCAAACGACCAGGGTGCTGTCGAACAGCCCTCGCTGCTTGAGATCCGCCAGCAAGCCCGCCACCGGCAGGTCCGTGCGATCGCATGCGCTCTTGAGTCCCGTGGCGATGGCCGTGTGGTTGTCCCAAATCTGGCCGTTGATGTACAGTTGCACGAAGCGCACCCCGCGTTCCACCAGCCGCCGCGCGAAGAGACACCGCTTCCCGTACGAATCGGTCGGTTCGCTCCCGATGCCGTACATGGCCAACGTCGCGGCGCTCTCTTGCGAGAGGTCCAAGGCGTCGGTGGCCGACATCTGCATCCGCGCGGCCAGTTCATAACTGGCGATCCGGGCGGCGAGCCGTGGCTGACCGGCGCGGTTTTGTTGGTGCCGGCGGTCAAGCTCCGCCCGCAACGAGCGTTCGACATCGACGACGCCCTCCGGCTCGGCCACCGCGGGCGAAAGGTTCAAGACGGGCGAACCGGTCGACCGGAACCGCGTGCCCTGGAACGTGGGGGGCAGGAAACCGGCCTGCCAATTCTCAACGCCGTTGATCGGCAGTCCCAGCGGGTCGTCGAGCACCACGTAGGCGGGCAGGTTCTGGTTCTCGCTTCCCAGGCCATACACCATCCACGAGCCGAGCGACGGGTGCCCTGGTCCCATGCGTCCGGTTTGGATCAGGTACAAGGCCGGCTCGTGGGTCAGGTTGGTGGTATGCATCGAGCGAATCAGGGCGAGGTTATCGACCTGGCCGGCCATGTGCGGTAGCGCGTCGGAAACCCACAGGCCCGACTGGCCGTGCTGGGCGAATTTGAAGGGGCTGCGCAAGAGCGCGCCGGCGTTTTGGATATTCTCGACGTCTCCGGCGATTTTATCGAAATACGGCTCGCCGTGGTGCTGGTCGAGCGCCGGCTTGGGATCGAACAGGTCCATCTGGCTTGGACCGCCGTTCATGAACAGGTGGATCACGGCCTTGGCCCGCGGCTCGAAGTGTGGGACGCGAGGCTTGGTGTCGTCGATCAGCGGCGCGCCGCGCGCGGTTGCGTCGTCCGCCCACAGCCGCGTGCGGCCATCCGATTCGCCGGCCAAGAGCCAAGCCAGCGCGGCCCCTTGGATGCCGCCGGCCACGCGGTCGAAAAAGCCGCGTCGATCGAGGAAGGGATCGTTAGCCACCGAATCGTGTACGGTCATAGTCATACCTTGTTTCGCCGGTCCTTGACCGGCACGCCATCAGGTTCAAAAGTCGCCATCAATTGCATAAGGTCTGCAATCGCCTCAAAGGAACGCCTCGGCGGCGGCAAAGAGATGACCGACGAGATTGAGAAACGTCCCACCCGCCGGTTTTTGCAGTTCTCTCCAAACGTCGAACGCATGCTCGACAGGCGCGAATTGTGGTGTCGCACGAGGCCAAGGGTATTCCGAGTTGGGACCATCGGGATTGAGCGCAGGCGCGAGGGTCTCTACTCTCTCAGCAAGTGGGACGCTCTTGCGAATCATGCTCCCCCAATGCTCGTTCCTGCCTTCAAAGCCAAGTTTCACTTGGGCCTGGCGGTTCGACGTCAGACTGCGAAGGAACCCGACAAAGGCGCGGTGCGTACGTGTGCGGGGCCCCTGTCGCCAGGCGTGTGCCTTTCCAAGCAACTCGGTGGCCATTTGCAGGTAATGCAGCGCATGACACGGCGGCAATTCCTGGTCCTTTCGTAACAGCTTGAACACCGCAAAGTCGCTGCGCGATTGGACAAGGAACAAACGCTGGAACTCGGTCATGCCCCACGTCTCCTCCAATTCTTGCCCCCATCGAGAAACCAACCCGGGGGCAGGCGGCCCGGATCGCACTTGATTTGTTCAAATTGATCGCTAGAAACGTCAGCCACCAACAGCCGGTACGGCGCTCCTTCGAGATCGAGACCGAAGTCCATCGGCTCGACGGTCGTTTCGTTGCCGACGACGCGGTCGTTCAACTCGAGCAGGCGGATTTCGTCAGGGGGCGCCCCTTGCGGAAGATACCAAACTTCGCGAATGCTGGTATCGACGACGAAGTGTGACTTGGCAACCCAGGCCGCCACGTCGTCGCGATCTCCGCTCTTGGGCATGCTGGCCTCGACGGGGCGTCTCCCGTAGAGTCGAGCGACTTCATCGACTTTGTCGAGGTAGTTGTACCAATCTTCCTCGTCAACTTTATTCGGATGGGGCGGACTAAGGTGCAACCGCATGTAATCGGACCACGGGCCGAACACGAACGGCGTTCCCGGAACCGGCTCGTACCCTACCGCCAAGCAGTCGCTGGTGTACCGGAACACTTTGTAATGTTTGCGGTCGTCGGGCGATCTGCCGGCACACACGTCAGGAGCAGGTTCGCCGTCAGGCCAAGCGTGAACGGCCGCCATGTCGTAATCGAGGCTGACACCTTCGATGACGTCACCGACGTACTCTTCCTTGCGAGGGTCGCTCCATGTAAATACGAGATCGATGCCTCCAAAACGCGGATATTCGACGAGAAACACGGCACACCTCGAAACTCAAAACGGGTGATTCATTCCAACCGGGAGTGGGTGGTAAGCCTCAATCAATATACACGAATTCCGCGGAATTCACGATCGCGTGGCAATAATTCGCCAACGCCCGCTTTTCAGCCTCGCTTTCCGTTTCCTGCTTGCGCCACTGCGCCGCGAGGCGCTGCAAGGTTTCCACACCAAGCCGCAATTCGTCTTCGTTCGGCCGCCGGCCGAGCGCGATGAGGTAAACCCGCTCGACCTGCCGCCCGCGGTCGTTGCCCGCCTCGGCGCGGACCCGCGCGGCGAACAAGCCCGCGAGTTCGCTAACCGTGCCGTCGTTCAGCAGGTGCAGCGCCTGCGGCGCCACGATCGACGCGGGTCGCTCGATGCAGTTGGGGTTCATCAGAGGAAGGTCGAACGCTTCGAGCAGGGTCGGAATCTGTTTGCGGTATTGCGCCACGTACGTGCTCCGCCGCCAACCACCTGTAGCTTGCTTTCCGACCGTCACCAGGCCGTCGGGATGCGCTTGCACCGGGTCGGGCGGCCCGAAAGGACGATCGACCAGCGCGCCCGACACCAACAGCAAGGCGTCGCGCAGCGGCTCGGCCTCCAGCCGCGCGAGCGGCATCCGCGACCAGAGGCGGTTGTCGGGGTCGAGCCGCTCGTGGACTTCCGTGACCGCCGACGACTGACGGTACGTGTTCGAGGTCGTCATCAGGCGGTGCATCGCCTTCAGGCTCCATCCCTGGCGGGCAAATTCGATCGCCAGCCAATCGAGCAGTTCGGGATGGCTCGGCCCCGTGCCGGTCTTGCCAAAATTCCCCAGGCTGCGGACGATACCGGCGCCGAAGTGGTGTTTCCAAACGCGGTTCACCATCACCCTGGCCGTGAGCGGATGTTCGGGCCGCGTGAGCCAGCGGGCGAAGGCCAGCCGCCGACCGGTCTGCTTCGCGCCCGGCCAGGGAGGCTCGATCGCCAGCGCCGTGCCGGCGTTGGCCAAGACGGCGGGCACGCCCGGCTCGACACGCGCCCCAGGGTCCAGGTAGTTGCCCCGTCGATAGACATAGCTGGGCGATGGCTCGCCGCGGTCCCAGAGCGCTCGGATGGTCGGCTCCGGCTGCCGGCGGCCTTCGAGCGCCGCGATTTGCCTCTCGGTCTCGTCGGCCGCCTGCTTGAATGCGACGTCGGCTTGCTTCAGCGCCGCCAAGTCGACTTGCAAATGGGCCTCGAACTTCCCGGCCAGGTAGCACTGGACTTCGTTTCGCTCGCCGGGCGGCGTCGCGAGCATTTTTCGCAGATCGTCGCGCAGCACTTCAGGCAACCGGGCCAGCCGCTCGTCGAGCAGTCGCCGCCGCACGGGCGCCGCCTTGGCATCGAGCGCGGCGCGCAGCGCGTCGATCGCCTGCCGAATGGCCGCGTCGTCTTGTTCCCACGCGCGGCGTTCGGCGGTCGTTACATGCGGCAACTGCCGCTTGCCCTGGTCGCCATAGCTGAGAAAGTCGATTTCGGGTTTGAGCCAGTCGTGCTCATCGAAGGCGCCTTTGAAGATCGCGGCCAGGCGATAGTAGTCGCGCTGCGGGATGGGGTCGAACTTGTGGCTGTGGCACCGGGCGCACTTGAGCGTGAGCCCCATCACCGACGAGGCCAGCACATCGAGCTCGTCGCCGATCACCTCCAGCCGGTCGGGCACGAAGCCCGTGATGTTGGCCCAGGTCGCGTCGGGCGCCATCCGCAGGAAACCCGTCGCCACCAGGTTGTCGTAAATCTCCGCCGTGATCTCGAGCGCATGTTCGTAATCGGCCAACTCGTCGCCCGCCAGTTGCTCCAACAGGAACCGATCGTAGGGCTTGTCGGCGTTCAAGGCCCGGATCACGTAGTCGCGATAGCGATAGGCCGCCTTGCGCACCAGATCCTGCTCGCGTTTTCCCTCCGAATCGGCATAGCCCGCCAGGTCGAGCCAGTGCCGGCCCCACCGCTCGCCATAGCGCGGCGAGGCCAGCAGACGGTCGATCAGCGTTTCATAAGCACGCGGATCGGAGTCGGACAGAAAGGCTTCGACTTCTTCAGGCGTCGGGGGCATGCCGGTCAAGTCGAACGACGCTCGCCGCAGCAAAACCTCACGCGGCGCCTCCGGCGCCGGCGCAAGACCCCGCGATTCGAGACGCTGGAGTATGAAGGCGTCGATCGGGTTGTACACTCGCGCGGAGTCTCGCACGCTGGGAACCGCGACGGGTCGCGGCGGCCGGAACGACCAGAATTGCCGGTCTTCGTCGCTCACCGCCTTGTCCGCCTCGGCCAACGATTCGGGCGAGTCGGCCTTCGCCTCCGGCGCGCCGGCGGCGATCCAGCGCGCGAGCTTTTCGACCTCGCCCGGCTCCATCGGCTTGACGCTGACTTCGACCAGTCGCGTGCGCGGCGGCATTTCGCCCGCATGGATTCGCCGCAAGAGCAAGCTCTCGTCGGCGTTTCCGGGCACGATCGCCGCTCCCGACTCGCCCCCTTTCAGCATCGCCGACTTGGAACGCAGGTCGAGCCCCGCCTCTTGCTTCCGCGCGCCGTGACAGGCGGCGCAGCGCAAGAGCATGAGCGGCACGATCTCGGCTTCGGTCACCTCGCCGGCGCCGGCCTCGCCCGCGTCGGTCACATCAAGCGGCAGCCCCTCGGCGATCCAGCGGCGGACGATTTCGATTTCGGCCGGGGAAAGCGGGTTCTGCTTGTCGGAGGGCATGGCGCCTTCGAGCACCAATTCAAGAAGCGGGCTTTCGTCCGGCTTTCCCGCGACGACCACCGTTCCCGATTCGCCCCCTTGGAGCACGAGGGGCAGGCGGCTGAGATCGAGTTCTCCCTTCTTCACATCGGCGCCGTGGCAACGGAAGCATTTGGCCTGGAGGATCGGCCGCACGTCGGTCGCGTAGCGCGGCGCGGCAGGCGGCGAATCCGCCGCGGCCGAACGCGCAAGGCTCGCCGCCAGCAACAACGCCGCCAGCGCCCCGGTAAAACCCGCTTGGCGGAAAACGTCGGAGGATGCGCAGGTCGATCTCACGGGCGGGCATTGCGTCGGCGGGAACATGAGGGGGAAACGCGGGCTGGAGCTTGTAGCATATCAGTCGCCCCAACATCGTGTCAGTGCAGTCATTCGTATTCCAGTTCCTTCATGGTTTCCTCGCCTCCGCGGCTTTGACTTCGATCTCCAGTTCCACGCCGGGCGTGTCTTCCTGAAACGGTTCGACGCGGGCCGAGGCCGGCAGCCGCACGCGGAACGTCCGCGGCTTGAACTCGGCGGAGATTTTCAACTCGACCTCGGCCGCCTCCTGACCCTCGGCAATCACGATCTCGTCGGGCAGCGAAAGTCCGGCGACGAGCGCCGGCTTGACCGTCACCGATCCGCGAAACGTCGGCACGCGGTCGACCAACAGCTTCACGCGGGCCGTGCCGCCCGGCGACAACGTCAGCTTGAGCGGCTCGACCGAAAGGCGGTGCGCCGTCCGCACGTCGAGTTCGAAGGAGCGCGTGAGCGTGATCTTGCGCCCCTCGTACACGACCGTCGCGTCGAGAAAGCCCCGCTGCTTGATCGTTTGAACCAGGTTGCGCGAGTACAGCACACCTGTCACAACGGCGGCTTCGGGCGTGGCGTCGGCAATCCGGCCGAAGACTCGCGAGCGGAACTCACTCTCGTTTCCCAGTTGTCCGCCACGAACGGTCAACTGGATCGGGGCGGTGAAGCCGGTGGCGCGGGTCGTTTGGATTGGCAGCTCGGCCGTCTGGTAGCGGGCCAGCGTGATCAGCGGCTTCGGCAATTCGACGTCGAAGGGCGCGTGCGGCGTGACCTGCACGGCGAAGCAGTCCGTCAGCGACGGCGGCGGACGCCGCTGATCGTCGCGCAAGGCGATCGGAATCAAATCGACGTTGACCAACTGCCGATCAATGACGGGCCGCGTCCGTACCACGGTCTCAGGAGCCACTACAGTTGTCTGGGACGATACTGGGCCCGCCGTGCCGCGGGCCGCGATCCGCACGGTCGATGTTCCCAATGTCGCCGAGCCGTCGGCCGCCAACGTCGTGACGAAATCCGTCGCCTCCGCCGGCACCGTCGTGGCCAAGAGTTTCAAGCCAGGCGGACTACCGACCAGCGCCAGTTCGATGGGGCCCGTATACTCGGTGCGAGTGATCGTGAGCGGCAGGGCCTGGTAGGTGCCTTGCGGCACGGTGACGCCGGCCACGTCGGTTGTCAGGTCGATCTTCCGCCCGGCCGGACGGACCTCGATGCGATAGGCGAAATCAGGCCCGCCGTCACGGGCCATGTCGCGGACCAGCAGCTTGTGCGGCCCGGCCGTGCCGGCGGTCATTCGGAACGACGCTTCGTCGAGCTGCACGTCGTCGATCCGCTGCACCTCGCGGCCGGTCGGATCGACGATCGCCAGCTCCAGATCGGCCGCCGAGCCGAGCGACCCGCTTTCGCCCCGAAATTCCAGCTTCTGACCTTGCGCCAGTTCGAACGCGAACCAGTCGTGGTCGCCAGGCATCGCCAGGCAACCGTGCAGGTTCGCTGGTATCGCGACGAGGGTCGCCGTCTCGGGGGTATCGTTCGGCTCCGTTTCGACGTGGTTGTCGCAGTCGGCGGCCACCAATGGTAGCCAGGTCGAGATGTCGTTTCCCGCAAGCCGAAGGTCGTGGAAAAACGCGATACGCGGAAAATCGGCGGCCAGTGCCAACGGCTCCGTTTGACCTGGCGCTTGCGGGAACGTCAACGTCGCTCGCAGGCCCGGCCGCACCGACGAGGGCACCGCCACGCGGCAGGCGGGAAAGTTGCCGATCCGCAGCACGTAGCTCCAGCGGTCGTCGCCGTGGAAGCGAGCGTCGCGGAGTTCGACCGTGTGCCGGCCCGCGGCGGCAAACGTGTGCTCGAAGCGGCAGTCGAAGAAAAGGCCGCCGTCGTTGTCGTGCTGGGCGACCACCTGCCCGCGGGCATCGTAGATCGTCACCAGCGGATCGAACTCCTTGCCCAGCCGGCTGCCGACCACCTCGAAAGCCAGCCGTTGGCCGGCCGACACATCGATCGCAAACCTCTCGGTCTGCGCCGGCCGACAGACGCCCCAAACGGCTTTGGGCAATGCCAAGGGCGCGTCGTTGGCCGAGCGAAGCTCGTCGGCCGCCACGGTCGGCAACTCATCGACCAGAAACAAATGGACATTGCTCAGGCCGGAAGTCGTCGCCAGCCGCAGCCCGTACAGACCCAAGGGGGCCGTCGGCGCTACTTCCACGTCAAACGTCGCCTGGCGGTCGTCGCTTACCCCGACCGGCGCCACCTTGAACACGCCGGCGGGCAACGACGTCCAAAGATCGAGCGCACCTCGCGTTTCGGTTCCCCGCAGGGTGAGCCGCGTCGTCTTGCCGCGTTCGACCAAGGGGGGCGTGATTTGCTCGATGAACGCCTGGCCCCATGCGATTTGGACTTGGGAAACCGCCGGCCAAAGAATCACGCCCAGCCAAACGGCTGCCCACCACGGCCAGTTCGATTTGCCAAATCGCGTGAAATCGAAGATCCTGAGTCGCATCAACGGATTGTAATAGGTCGCAACGAGGATTGCACTACCGAGGGCGGCGTGTTTTTGAATGCCCGTAGGTTAGGCTTTCCGGCCGTAGACCATATGGCCTTCAACCCGGCCGGCGACTTATTGGTGCTGTGCTTCTGGGGGCCGTTGGAACTGCGCGATACGGAGACGGGCGCCGTTCGCGGCCCGAGCGTCCCGGTCAAGCACGACTTGCCCGTGCTGCCCATCGGGCTCTACCTGCGCGTCGGCCTCGATGGCGTGGGAATCGACGTGTACGAGGAGCATTTCTGGGATCTGCGGCCGGTGCGTTTCGAGTACCTCTATGCTGGCTTGCCGGCCTTGGATGGGGTAGAATACGTGGAGGGTGACAACTGGTTGGGGGTGGCGCTGTCGGCGTTGATGCGCGTGCCCGAAGAGCGCCAGGTGTGGCTGGGCGCCGAAGCGTTGCGGCGGATCAGCGCGGCGCCGTTGACTGAACAGCATCGCTACTTGCTGGGGGAGTGCGTGCAGAACTACTTGCCGTTGGACTTCGCGAACTGGGACTGAACGACTAAGGATTTGGTCCGAATTAACTTCTCGGATGGTTGAAATGGGACATTTTGCCACGAGAAAGCGGTGGTTGGTGGCAGAGCCTGAGCGATGCCCCGGGTTGATTGCGACCGCCGCTGGAGGGCCTTTCATGCCGCAATTCCGCTCTCTTACTCGTCGCAGTTGGCTTTGTTCCGGAATGGCCGCCGGACTGGCCGGCATCGGCTGGCGCGCCGCCGCCAAGGTGACGCGCGGCGACCGTATGGACCGGCCACGCGCCTACAGCGTGATCCCCGTCGTCGGCGACGGACGCTGGATCTGGCGCGAGCCACCCCAGGATGAAAGGGGCTATCTCGAACCGCGTTCGTACAAGCTCTCGATCGGAATCCAACTCGAAGGCTCGGGCTCCGCGTCGGACCTGACGAGTACCACGACCGTGCCGGTGGAATTCCCCGAGCAGAAGATCGACGATGTTCAGTTGAAGACCAGCGGCTGCGAGGCCAGGCTCCGCAAGCTCTCCGAAGGGTCTGGACAACTGCTGCTTTCGGCGGCGGCGATTGAGATCGGCCAGGTCGTGTCGGCCGTGGCCGAATACCGCCTGACGCTGTTCAAGCAGTACCAGGCTTACGATCGCGAGCGGTTTCCGGTCAAGCAGCAGGTGCCCATCGAGATACGCAGGAGTTACCTGCAAGACAGTCCCGGCATCCAGACGCGCTCGAAGCCGGTTCGCGAGCTTGCCGCCGAGTTGACCGCGAAGCTGCCGACGCTCAAGCATCCCTGGGATCTTGCGAAGGCATTTGCCGACTGGGTTCCGGCGAACATCCGGCCGCAGATTGGGGATTACACCAGCGTCACGGCGGCACTCGACGACCGGCGCGGCGATTGCGAGGAAATGGCGGGCATTTTCGTCGCGCTTTGCCGGGCATCGGGTATCCCGGCGCGGCTGGTCTGGGTGCCGAACCATACCTGGACCGAATTCTACCTGGTCGATCACGACGGCGCGGCGCATTGGGTTCCGGCTCACACCGCCTGTTATCCGTGGTTCGGCTTCAACGGCGCGCACGAGTTGGTGCTGCAGAAAGGCGACCGCATTCTGCTGCCCGAGCGCCGCAAACTGCTGCGGCTGTTGCCCGATTGGACGCAGTTCTCCGGCGCCAGGCCGCGGGTGAGCTATACGGCCGAGCTCGTTCCGCTGCCGCCGGAGTCGGGGGGCGACCCTGGTCCCGGCGCCCGACGCAAGGACGAAAAGGGGGAATGGGGCGTGTTTGGCGACCATCCGCTCGATCGCTACCTGCGGCGGTAAGTTTGACTTCCCCACCGGCTGGCCGGTATCCTGTCTTGCGAGTACCGCCGCCTTCCGGAACACCGCCTTGACTCCGCCCTGCGACGATCCCGTGCTGCGCAGCGCCCGCCGCGAGGCGTTGGTCGTACTGGCGGTTTGGCTGGCGGCGCTGGTTTATACCGTCGGCTATTGCTACGCCTTCGGCTACGGCCGTGATCCCGAAACGCTGGCCTTCGTGTTCGGTGTTCCCGACTGGGTGTTCTGGGGCATCATTGCCCCCTGGGCCGCGTGCGTGGTTTTTTCCTGCTGGTTCGCGTTCGTCTTCATGACCGACGCCGACCTTGGCGAGGAATTGGCCGACGATCAGGAAGGTATGACCGGCGACGAGGTGGCGCATGGATGAACCGTCGGTGGGCGGCGGCACGTTCGTCGCCCTGTTGGCGTTCGTCGCCGCCTCGGTTTGGCTCGGCACGGTGGCTCAACGAGTGGTGAGACAAGGATCGTTCGTCACGGGATACTTCCTTGGCAACCGCGGCCTGGGGGCCTGGACCTTGGCCCTGACGGCGACCGTCCAAAGCGGCGGCACGTTCATGGGCTTCCCCTCGCTGGTCTATTCGCATGGCTGGGCGGTGGCGTTGTTCATCGCCGGCTATATGGTCGTTCCCATCACCGGCTTTGGCGTATTGGGCAAGCGTTTCGCTCAGCTCTCGCGGCGCACGGGGGCCATCACCGTGCCCGACTTGTTCCGCGAGCGTTTCGCCAGCCCGCTCCTGGGACTGGTGGCCCTGGGGCTGGTGCTGTTCTTCATGTGCTTCATGATGGTGGCCCAATTCAAGGCGGGGGCGATCGTCATGAAGGTCGCGTTGCCAGGTTCCGGCGCGCTGGCCCTCGATGAGAACGCCGCGGCGCCGCCCGACCGCTACTACTACATCGGCCTGGCGATCTTCGCCCTGACCGTTGTCGGTTACACGTTGATCGGCGGTTTTCTGGCCGCCGTTTGGACCGACTTGTTCCAGAGCGTGATGATGTTCATCGGGGTGCTCTTGTTGTTACCGCTGACGCTGGCCATGTCGGGAGGGTTGGAACATGCCTCGCTCGTCGCCGCCAAGCACACCGGCGACTCCTTCCTGTTGCCGCCAGGCTACGCGACCGATGATCGCCAATTCATGCCGATCGGCCTGGCGGTTTCGTTTTTCTTCATCTGGGTCTTCGCGGGGCTCGGTTCGCCCGCCGGCATGGTTCGGATCATGGCGAGCAAGAACACCGAGACGATCCGCAAGTCGGTGTTCCTGCTGGCCGCGTACAATTCGTTCATTTACATCCCGCTCATCATGATCTGCATCTGCGGGCGGGCCATCGTGCCGGGGCTGCCGCCGGGACGAACCGACGAGATCATCCCGCGTTTGGCGTTGTTGACGACGAGCGAAATTCCGGGAGGCTCGCTGCTGGCCGGGTTGATTCTGGCGGCGCCGTTCGGGGCCGTCATGGCGACGGTCAGTTCGTACCTGGTGGTCATCGCCTCGGGCCTGGTGCGCGACGTCTACCAGCGGTTACTCCGCCCACACGCCACGACCGCTCAAATCCGCCGGTTGACCTACATCGTCATGGTCGCCGTGGGCCTGATTGCCTTCATCGCGAACATTCGGCCGGTGGCCTATTTGCAGGCACTGGTCGTATTCAGCGGCGCGGGCGGCGCGTCGGCCTTCGTCACGCCGGCCTTGATGGTCGCCTTCTGGCGTCGCGGCACGGCGGCCGGCGCGATCTCCGCGATGCTTTGCGGCGCGGGCACCGTCGTCGGCCTTTATCTCATTGGCTTCTGCCAGCCCGACCCGATGATTGGCCAGATCACCCAGTTTCGTCCCTATTTCCCGCTCGGTCTTGACCCGGCCATCTGGGGCCTGGCGATTTCCGCAATCGCGGGCGTGGGGGTGAGCCTGGTCACAGCCCCCCCGCCGGCGCAGTTGGTGTCGAAGCTGTTCGACGCTCCCACGGAGAATCTTTCTCGCAAATAATAGGCGGCTGCGAGCTAGGCCAACCGGCGAACTCACGGTGGGAATACACCTTCCCCAATGAGCGCCCGTCGCAACCTCACACGCTGCGATGCATTCATGCCGAGCACGGCGATTGTGGCTCGGCCCGTCGGCGTGAGGCCGACCAAGACCGGCCCGTTCCATTCAAAATGGTTGCCCCATAGGTCGAGGCGCGGATGAAATAGAGTTGCTACCATGCCCGTCGTAGGATCGATCCCCGCGACATTTGGCCCCTTCAAGCTGTTGCAGGTGTAGCATGCCAGTGCCAAGTTGTCCGCCACCGTCCGGCCGCCGTGCTTGAGCGCAATGACATGGTCAACTTGAAACGTCAGAATGTCCCATTCCTGCGCAATGCGGCAATACTCGCAAATTGAATCGGCACGACGCCAGACAAAACGGTGCAGTCGTCGATTCATTGCGGCTCATGCGCCCGGCGAGGCATCTCTCAAGGAAATACGGGCCTTCGACTGCATGAGGTTGATGAAATGCCCAACGCGGATGTAATTGTCCATCTCGACCTGTTCATCGGCCGTCAATGTTCCCTCACTCGCTTTCTCCGCCAGAACTTGCATTCGTTCCCGATCATCGCGTGGAAAGTCGAGCTTGAGAATGACCTTGGCAACATCAGCAGGCAAGCCCGGTCTGTCAGGAGCCACGACTCGGCACAGGATGTCGACCTCGGTCGGGGCAATCTGAATTGCAGGTGTCATGAAGATCGCTCCGAAATACAACTACGCTCAACGCAGGCGGTATTGATCATCGGCTGCCGTTTGGACCTCACACATTATACTCGAACAGCCGTGTTCCCGCCTACACCCTAGCCAAGAACTGCCGGGTGCGATCGCTCGTCGGGGCGTCGAGCACCTGACTTGGCGGACCCTCCTCGACGATTTTGGCGTCGGCCAGCACCACGACGCGGTCGGCGGCGCGGCGGGCAAAGTCGATCTCGTGCGTGACCATCACCAACGTCAGCCCGTCACGCTTCAAGTCCTCCAGCACCGCCAGCACCTCGTGCTTCAACTCGGGGTCGAGCGAGCTGGTGATCTCGTCGCACAACAGGCCCTTGGGCTCCATCGCCAGCGCGCGGGCGATGGCCACCCGTTGCTTTTGCCCGCCCGAAAGCTGCTCGGGATAAGCGCCCCCGCGGTCGGCCAGGCCGACGCGCGCAAGAAGCCGCCCCCCACGTTCGATCGCCGCGGCGCGCGGCAGCCGCAAGACGTGCAAGGGGGCCTCGATCACGTTCTCCATGGCCGTCAGGTGCGGGAACAACTGGAAATCCTGGAACACCATCCCCACCAGCCGGCGCACCTGCCGTACCGTGTCGCGCGGCGGGCGGCCGTTGCCCGCGTGATCGAGCACATGCGGGCCGACCCGCACCTGGCCGCCGTCCCAAGAGTGCAATGCGTTGACGCACCGCAGGAGGGTCGATTTTCCGCCGCCGCTTGGGCCCAGCAAGCACAGCGTCTCGCCGGCGCGCACCGACAGGCTCACACCGTCGAGCACGACGCGCCCGTCATAGCGCTTCGTGAGACGAGTGATTTCGATCAGGTGGTCATTGGTCATTGGTCACCTCACCTCGGCCCCCATTTTCGCTCCAGGTAACGCGATAAATACCCCAGCGGTACCGACATGGCCAAATAGATCGCCGCGGTCAGTAGCCCCAACTCGACGAACTTCAAGCTGGATCGAGAGAGGATCAGGTACTCTTTGGTCAGATCATGGATCGCGATCACGCTCACCAGGCTGGTGTCTTTGAACAACGCGACAAAATCATTGGTCATCGGTCCCAGGGCGGTGCGGAAAGCTTGTGGGAAGATCACGCGGCGAAAGGCCAAGGCGTCGGTCATCCCCAGTGCCCGCGCCGCGTCCCATTGGCGAGTTGGGACCGACAAGATCGCGCCACGGTAAACCTCGGCTTCGTAGGCGGCGTAATTCAATCCGAAGCCGATGACCGCGGTGGCCAACGCCGAGAGCCGCCCAAGACCGCCGGGCAAGATCTCCGGCAGGGCGTAGTAGAGGAAGAACAATAGCAACAACAACGGAATCCCACGGAAGAACTCGACGTAAACCAGGGCCAGCCAGCGCGTCGCCGTCGGGCCGTAGAGCCGGCAGATGGCCACGATCAGGCCCACAACGACCGCCACCGCCATGCTCGACAGGGTGATGAGCACCGTCATCCCCGCCGCCCGCAGCAGCAGCGGCGCATATTGTCCAAACGTCCAAAGTTGCGCCGACGAGGCGATGATGTGGACGTCGACCATGTCGGTGGTCTTGAATTGGCCGTCGTCGAGCGGCCGGCCGCCAGGGTCGAAACCAAGTCCCTTCAGTTCGGCCAGACGATCCGGTTGCCGGGCCAGGGCCGCCTGATCGATGTTCCAAAGGTGCCAACGACGGAGGATCTTCGCCAGTTTGCCGGAAGCGATCAGTTCGCCCAGCGCCTCGTCGATCGCCGCCACAAGCTCCTGGTCGCCCGGCCGGGCGGCGACGCCGTACGATCCATGCCCGATCCGCCTGCCGACAAGCTTCAACTTGGGGTTTGTCGCGGCGTAATAGGTTACGATCGGAGCATCCAAGAGCACCGCGTCGAGCCGGCCCAACTCGAGGTCGAGGTACGGCTCGACCTGGCCGTCGAAGGCCATGTTGGCAATTCCTTCGCGGTCCAAAAGCCTTTCGGCCGCCGTGCCCGCCATCGTGCCCACCAGCTTGTCGCGGCAGTCGGAAAGCGAGTGGATCCGTCGGTCGTCGTGACGCACGGCCAGTTGCTGGGCATAAATATAGTACGGGCGGGAAAACCGCGCGCCGGCCCGGTTTTGCTCGCTGATCTCGAAGCCGCTCATGATTACGTCGAAATCGCCTTTTTGCAGCCCCAGTGTCAAGCTGACCCATTCGTATTGGACGAATTCGGCCACGAGCGGCGCGTCCATCCGACGCGAGATCGTCGCGGCCAGGGCGTCGGCCAGATCGACCTCGAAGCCAATCACGCGGTTCGGGTCACGCGGATCGCGCACCTGGAACGGGGCGCCCCCTTCGACGTCACCCGCCCAGCGCAGAACGCCTGACGCGAGCCGCTCGCGCACCTGGGTCCAGTCAGGCTCGGCGGAACGCAACGACGAAAACGACGAAAACGACGCCAGAATGAGCGACACGGCGCACCAATACGGCGCCAAGCACGGGCGGAAATGGTTGGGACGTTTCAATGCGGATGTTATACTCTTGGGACGCGCAACGGGATTTTAATTCAACCGGCCAACTTTTGGAAGTGGACCATGCGCAAACTTGCCTGACGACAGTCCCGACGGGACGGATTATAATTCAGCCTGGGTCGAAGCCCCGACTGGGATTGCCCAATGGACTCGCATCGTCAGCGCCCGCCAAGCGTCCCGTAAGGAGAGAAGGCAGTATGAAAAACGATGACGTTTCCGTGGACGACGACCTCCTCCCCGAATATGACCTCTCGACTACCTCTCGACTCTCACGGGCGGCGTTCGCGGCAAGTACTTCAAGCGTTACCGCGCCGGCACGAACATCGCCCTGCTCGAACCCGACGTGCGCGCGGCTTTCCCAACCGATGCGGCCGTCAACGAAGCACTCCGATCACTGATACAAAAGCAGCAGTCCTAACACGCCGAAAGGTGATATTATTCGATGGCGCCTGAGAGTATCGAGCAGGCTCTGGCTCGCTCACAGTACGAGCAGGACATTCGGCGGCCTCCCGACGAGCGGCGGCAAGGCCAGTTCCGCACGGGGTGGGAGGATGCGACCATGCGGGCCGCGTCCTACACGATCGAGACGCTGAAGCGGTTGACCTGGCGCAACCTTGGTTACAGACTTGGCAAGGACTTCGGTGATCAGACAGCCGAGGAGATCAACGCCGCGTTCGACGTTGTTGCTCGGCTGTACGAGCCGCCGGTGGAAAATGACGAAACCTCTGGCAAGGCGGCTCCGTCTTCGGAACAGTATGCGGCCAGCTTCCGCAGGTTGAGCAACGTCTCGGACAGCCAACTTCAAATGTTGCGGCTGCACTACCACGCCCCAGCTCGCACAATGACCGCGTCGCAGATGGCCCGCGCCATTGGCTACAACCACTACTCGATTGCTAATTCCCAATATGGGCGGCTGGGCCGGTTGGTTGGAAATGAACTTGCGTACAACCCGACGCACGAGCGGCTCGGCACCCTTGTCACGTTTGAAAAGCGTGAGGGCCAGTGGCACTGGCTCATGCGGGCCGAAGTCGCCAAGGCGCTTGAGCTACTCGGTTGGGTCGAAGGAACCAATCTGCTCCTTCCGGAGGAAATCTCCGCCACAACGGCCCTCGTGGAAGGGGCTTTTTGCCGGGTGACGGTAAACGCCTACGAGCGCAACCCGGAAGCCCGCCGGCGGTGCCTGGAACACTACGGCAGCAATTGCATCATCTGCGGGTTCAACTTCGGAGCCGTGTACGGAGAGGTGGCCGAGGGGTACATTCATGTACACCATCTCAGGCCGCTGTCGGAAATCGGCGGCGAGTATGTCGTCGATCCGGTCGAAGATCTCCGGCCGGTCTGCCCCAACTGCCATGCGGTGTTGCACCGGCCCAACTGCCAAACGGTGTTGCACCGGCGCGTTGAAGCATACAGCATCGAGGAGGTTATTGCCTTCCTGCGGCGGCCGCGGGCGCCTAACCAAACATTATAGCTGATCGGGATGATAGACACGGCGTCGGCAAGCGCGAGTTGAAAATCAAGCATCTTTTCGTGAAGTGAAAAACATGTCAACGAAGCGACCCGCGGCTGTACTTGTAAAAGCCACCCGCCCCCAATACGTCGTTTGCATCAAGAACGACGATTATCCCGTTTCACTGGAGAAGCGGAAGATTTACCAAGTCTTGCCGGATGCCGACGCGCAGGACCACGATCTTCTCCGCGTGATCGATGAGTCGGGGGAAGACTACCTGTACCCAATCGGTTACTTCCTCTCCGTTCGGCTTTCCGCGGAAGTGGTCAACGCCGTGGCCACCGGTATAACGGCGATGCTATGCATGGTCCAACACTAACCCGCGGCATTCCGCCGCGATGGTTTTTCGCTTTGGTGCCGATCCCGAGGAGCGGCGCGAGCATGAGGACTAATGGCGACTGCGGCCGGCACGTCGTCGCATCTATCTTCGGGATCGGCACGAAAGCGATAAACCTACGCCGCCTCAGCGGCGGCAAGCCCCGCTGCGCCCGTCGGCGATAATGCGCGATTGCTTGGCTGCCCGGGATCCCATAGCCTCGGCGCTGCGCGAAAAAAAACGATTCCGAAACCCCTCCCAAAGAGATCCAAAAGAGCGTGGGGTAAGGCGAAGGGTGGCGCGGCAATTGGATGCCGCTTTCGCGGCTCGCTCAGACGTCATGGGGTATTCGGAAGT
>DATKSN010000132.1:0-29869 GCA_035531595.1 Pirellulales bacterium
CAAAACCGTACCTGTACCGACAAGGAAATCCGTCTCGGCGGATTGCCCGGCTTTGGATGCGTTAAGACTTCTTCACCCGCAACGCCCATCTGTGCCACTCGCGCCGTAGCTTTCGTCGGGTAAAGGTACGGTTTTGCCAGTTTTTTCGGGGGCCCGGGAGGGCGCCACCGACCGTCGTCCACATGAGCGTCTCGTCGGGACAAGCGAGTGCAGATGCAACGATGGATTTATCGCTTTGGTGCCGGTCCCGAAGGTGGGTCACACAAACGTGTCAACCCCAATTCCGCCTCGAATTTCGAAACACTTCAAAAAACCGATTCGCCCCGGATGCACCGAGAGCGCGCGGTACGAAAATGGGAAATGGCGGGTACGACGCGGGCGGCGGCTTTGCGATTTTTTTTACTACCCGTCCCGCGCCGCCCTTGTCGTCTGCGTCATTTGCCCATTTCTCCTTACCTGAGGGGGGAACGACGGTTTTGCGCGACTAACCGCCGGTCGTGCGTTCTTTGTAATACTCCGCGGAACCCGTGAAGCCGGCGATCACGTCTTCGTTCGTCTGGCCGGCGGCGAATTCGGCGAGCCAGAAGGTGAGGCCGCCTTGGTCCGCCGCGCGGCCGAGGTAGTGGAAGTAGTCGGCGTTGATCAGGTTCGTGTTGTTCTCCTGGCTGTTGGCGATCTGCGACGCCACCTGACCGCGCGTGACGCCGGCCGCGAGCCGCGCGTCCCAGAACGACTGGCCGTTCTGGTCGGCCGCGCGGCCCAACAAGAGCTGATAGACGGCGTCGACCCAGTCGGAGTTCGTGCCGCCGGCCTTGTTGAAGAACTCGTCGGAGGCGACAAAGCCGGCCTCCAATTCCTGATCGGTCAGGCCACCGTCCATCTTCTGCACCCAGAATTGGATGCCCGCACTGTCGGCCGCCCGGCCCAGCAGCTTCAGATAGTCGGGGTCGATCACGAACGTGGTGTAATACTCGCTGCTATGGGCGATGGCCTGGGCGACGCTGCCGATGGGGCCGCCCTTGTCAATCTGTTGCGACCAAAATGCCAGGCCGCCGGCGTCGGGCGCGCGGCCCAGCACGTCGTTGTAGACCGCCGCGACATAGAGGCTGTTGAGATCGGCGGGCAAGGCGGTGGTGGCCTGGGCCGCCGTGGGTGTGGCCTGCACGTTGCCTTCGCTGTCGGTGACCACGCTGTAAAAGCCATAGCTGTGGCCCGGCTTGCCGGTGAACGTGGCCGAAGTGGCCGTGACGCCGGTCTGGAAGGCCGTGAACGGCCCGCCATTGTCGCTCACGAACACGTTGAACGTGGGCGGGCCTGATCCGCCCAGTCCACTGGCCGACCAAGAGACTGTGAAACTCAAGGGGCTGACAGCGGGCAAGGGATTGACGCTGCTCGTGGGATGCGCGACCGAGACGGTGGTGGTGGCCTGGGCGGCCGTGGGCGTGGCCTGGACGTTCCCCACGCTGTCGGTGGCCACGCTGTAAAAGCCGTAGCTGTGGCCCGGCTGGCCGGTGAACGTGGCCGACGTGGCCGTGGTGTCGGTCTGGAACGCCGTGAACGGCCCACCGTTGTCGCTGACGAACACACTGAACGTGGGCGCGCCCGGCCCGCCCAGCCCGCTGGCCGACCAGGAGACCGTAAAACTCAACGGGCTCGTCGAGGGAAGTGCGTTCACGGCGCTGGCGGGCAACGACGTGACGACCGTCGTCGTGGTCTGGGCGTGGAGCGGGTTGGCTTCAATGTTTCCGGCATTGTCGGTAGCCACGCTGAAGAAGTCGTACGTGTGGCCCGGATGGCCTGTGAACACGGTCGATGTGGCTGTGGTATCCGTCAGCAGCGGCGTGAAGGGCGCGTTGTTGTCGCTGACGTAGACGCTGAAGCTGGCGATGCCCGAACCGCCCGCGTCGTCCTGGCCCGACCAACTCACGGTGAAGTTCGGCGGGCTATCGGTCGGCAGGACAGTCACGCTGCTGGTCGGCGCCACGGCGTCGATGGTGTTGCTGATCGGCGCGGTGCTGAGGGGGGCGTTGGTGTCGAAGACCACCGAGGCCTGGGCGTTGACAACCGTGCCCGTCTTGGCCGACGCTTTGGGTAGGATCGTATAGCTCACAAACCCTTCGCCGTCGCCGTTGGCGTCGTCGGGCGGCAACAGGCCCTCGGCCGGGCTGAGTGGGCTGTCCATGGTGACCGGGTCGAGGCTGGTCAGCGTCCAGGTGACGAGCCCGGTCTGCACATTGAGCGACGCGGACACATCGACCAGCAAACCGTTCGGCCCGGCGCCGGGCGCGGTCGAGGGGAGCGTGACGCGGATGTTATAGGACGTCAGTCCGGCCGGAACCTGAACGGCGGTATTGCCGAAGCCGATGTTGCCAAGCTGGAACGTGCTCAGGTCGAGATTCGGATCGAGCTGCTGCGTGACTGTTACCGTATCGGCGGCAGCCGTGGCGGTCGGTTGGTTCTCGAAGTCGATGCGATAGGGGAGCGAAGCGATGCCGGACACGAAGGCCTGGCTGCCGAAGCCAGCCGGACCCGTAATCAGGTTCGGGTCGTTGGCCTGTGAGGAGGTGCTGTGCGTATGCGAGCTTGGCTTGAAGCCGTCGGCCAGCCTCTTCTTGGCGGCGTCGGGAAGCACGTCCTGCGGCTTCGAATAGAAATACTTGACGATTGCGTCGCCTAGGTTCCCGTTGGGAAAGACCACCGGCTTAATCACATGCACCCCAATTTCATAGCCAGCAAGGGTGGCCCCGGCGCCTGCAACGGCCGCTCCGGCTAGGGCAGTGACAGTCCCGCCAGCGGCCGCACTCGCCACCCCCGCGAGAGTCGTTTCGCTGGCTGCGCCCGTCACGCCCACGATGGCCGTTCCTGTGGTGGTGGTAACCGTGGCAGTTCCGGATACGGCGGTCCATGCCAGCGTTTCGCCAAAGGCATTTGTGGCGAACGTCGTTATCGGGACAATCGTCGTCGTCGTAGTAAACGCAGTGCCAATGACGGCACTTGAAACCTCCGCCGCACCTGCGGCCGTGCCTGCGCCGGCGATAGTGCTGATCCAGGCTCCGCCTGCCGCGCCGGTCGCGCCGATTAGAGTCAACCCAAGATTCACCAATCCCGACACCTGGCCAGGTGTCAAGGAGATGATGCTATCATCGCGGCCCTGCAGCCCGGCGGGATCGCGGTTGCTCACCGGACTGTTGTTTACATAGCGATAAAGATTCGTGTCGCCGCCGCCGATGCCCGTCGGGTCGGGCTGTACAAAGCGCCCCAGTCCGGCGTCGTACCAGCGGTAACCCATGTGATAAAGACCGCTGCCGTTAGCGCTCGACGTGACGCCGAGCTGGCCCACATAGGTGAAGGGATTCGGCGCGCTGCCGGTGGCGCTGAGCTGCTCGCCGAACGGTAGATAGCTGTACGAATCGAGCACGCTGCCGGTCGGCCCCGTCAACTGGGTCGTGCTGCCGTTGGCGTCGAAGCTGTAAAAGTTGCTCGACCCGCCGGCGGTCGTCTGGCTGACAAGCCCCAAGCCATACGCATACTGGGCCAGGGCGCTGCCGGCCGTGGAAAACTGCCCGACCACGGCATTGAGCGCGGTCGGATCGTTCAAAAGGTCGGTCACGGTGCCGTTGACGTCCTCAGAGTAGAGCTGGCCGAGGGCGTTGCATTGGTAAGTAGTCGTGCCGCTCGGCGAAACGACGCTCGTCAACTGGCCGAGCACGTTATAGCGGTAGGTCGTCATGCCGCCGCTGTTGGTGCTGGAAATGAGATCGCCGTTGGTGTCGTATTGGTAAGTCGTGTTCCCGACCTGCGTGTACTCGTTGAGATTGTTCGTCGTGTAGGAGTTGGTCTGCCCGCTCGCGACCACGGCGACGCGGTTGCCGGCCGCATCGTATCGATAGGTCATCGTCTGACCGGATGGCGTTTCCACGGAAACAAGTTGTCCGTCGGCGTCGTAGCCGTACGTGAACTTACCCGTCGAGGTCGTCATGGTGACGGGCAGGTTCTGGCTGTTATAGGTGTAGACATAGCTCGATTGCGTCGAACCATCGGCCGCCAGGTTGTCGATGCTCAAGACGTTGTTGTCGCCATCGTACGTGTATTTGGTGGCGGCGTTGTTTCCAAAGCTTTCGCTCGCGACGCGGCCGACGGGATCGTATTGGTAGGAGACGATCAGATTCCCGCTGCCATCCGTAAGCTTCAAAAGCTGGCCCAAAGGATTGTACGTGTAATTGACCGTGAATCCGGTCTGGTCCTGCATTTGAATCCGCTGGCTTTGGGCGTTGTACTTATAGCTCAAGAACGTGCCGTTCGGGTAGCTGACTTTCGTGAGGCGGTCCGCCGAATCGTGCTGAAATGTCGTCATTCCCGTGGCATCGGTCATCGAGATGAGATTTCGATGGCCGTCATAACCAAACGTGTCTTGCGTGCCGTCGGAGAACGTTTCGCTCCGCAGGGTTCCGTTGGGGTTGTAAGCGTAGCCGATCGTCTGGCCGCCGCGGGTGATGAACTGCACGACCTGGCCGAGCGCGTTAGAGGCGTACTGTTGGCTGCTGCCGTCGGCATAACTTACCGACCGCAGGTTCCCATTCGTCGGATCGTAAGAGTAATTGAGCGAGTTGCCTGCCGGATCGGTAATCGATTGCAGCCCCCCGAACGTCGGGTTATAGGTCGCCGACGTCTGTTTTCCAAGCGGGTCGATGACGCTGATCGGTTCTCCGAGCGACCCATAAGCGAACGACAGAGTCAATCCGCCCGGCGCACTGATGGAGGTCGGCTGTTGCGCGGTGCTGAAATTTCCTTGGAAAATATTGCCGAGCGGATCGGTGATATCCGCCATTTGCGCGCCCTGGTTGAGAAAGACGGTGGAGGCGTCTTTCATCGCGTCGGTCATCGTAATGGCGCCGACGCTGTAACTAAACGTCAGGGGGTCGGCGCCGCCGTTCTCGCTTTGACCGATCAGGCGGCCCTTGGCGTCGTAGCTGAAGGCGACCTGTGAGCCGTCGGGATTCGTGATGGTCGCAATGGCGTTAAGCTGCTGCGGCGTGCCGTTGGTGACGTAGGTGTAGCTGGTCGTGCCCTGCGGCGTGGTGACGCTGAGCAGGTGCCCCGCCGGGTCATATTGCAGGCTCGTGACGCGGCCCTCGGGATCCGTGACTTGGCTGACCAGCCCCTGCGAGTTATACGCCAGCGTGGTCACATCGCCCGTGGCCGAGTTGGTGAGGCTGGTCAACTGGGTGCCGGTATAGCCGTAGGTGAGTTTATTGCCGCCGGCATCCTGGATGTAATTCAGCGAACCGCTGGCGTTGAAAACTTCCAGCGTGCCATTGGTCTCGCGAAGCTGGTAGGCACCGTCGATCAACTTGAGCGTGGCGTCGTCGCCGGGCGCGCCAAGGTATGTGCCGTCGGGCTGAAGCGTGAATGGCCGAACCTGGCCGCCCGAGACGATGTCCACGTTGCCCTGCGCATCGTTGACGGCCGTCATCGTCGGATCGCGCATCCCCAGTCCGAAGATGCCGGGAGCGTAGCGCTGGGCGATGCTGCCGAAGTCGCCGGCCTGCTGAAGCTGGAAGTCGAGCAGCGCATTCACATCGGCGGTCGGTTCGCCGATTTGCGCCAGGTAGCTGGCGTCGTTATCGAGAACGGTTTGCAACGAGCCGAGCAAGCCGTAGGTGTCGCCGCCGTTCTGACCGAGGGTGAAGCCGCTGACCGTCGCCGTGAAATTGGCGAAGATGGCGTCCCAGGCGGCGCTGGGCATGCCGGGCGGCTCGAGCGAGCTTTTCAGCGAGCTCCAGTCGATCGTCGCCTCGGGATCCGCCACATTGACTTGGAAGTTCACCGGTCCGGGCCCCGTGGCGATGAAGTTCAGCTTGATCGATGGATCGATTACGAGTGCCGGTGAACCGACGACGCTTTCTAGGGGGACCGGCGCAGCGCCCCCCAGGAACTGCGTCACGGACAGCTCGCCGTGGCCACCGACGAGGCTTTCTAGGGGGACCCGCGCAGCGCCGGGAAGAATACCGGCCGCTCCGCTGTCGTTGATGCCCAACAGCATGATGCTGCCCGACGTGAAGCCGCTCTGTCCCGGCAATTGGAACTCGGCGTTGTTGGCCGAGAGGAAGAACAGCGGCGCCTGAACGGTGCTGCCGATGTAGGCGTCGCTCGTATAATTGACGCTTAGGGAGTTGACCCGCCCCGTGCGGACGGCGGACGGCGCATCGACCGAAGTGAGGATGGAGGCGTTGACTCCCCAGCCCGCCGGATTAAAAGTGTCGTAATAGGGTGAAAATCCCCCAGTGGCGCCGTCCGCCACCGTCAGCGTCACGCCTGGAGGCGTCAACCCGAACAGGGAGTCGATGGGTTCGTAGGGATTGTTTTGAGTTGTGAAAGTCTTGCCGTGATCGCTCACCTCGATGTTGTAGATCTGGGCAGCCGCATTGAGCAGATTGAACGTGGCGACCAGGGTCGTGGAATTTTCGAACGTCACGAGGCCGGCCGGGATCGTTGGACCGCCCACGAATAAGCTGACCAGGCTGACCGTCGTGGAAGGCGTGAACTGATCGCCCGTGATCGTCATGGTCACGGGGCCAAGGTTGAGTGCTTGAGCGGGACTGACGCTGGTCACCGCGAGCGGGAGTTCCTGAGCGGACAAAGTGAAATGATCGTTTGCCGTGCCGTAAGGGTCGGTCAGCGCGATGAAGTACGTTCCCGCCTGGGCGTTGTCGAGCGTGACCGAGGAGATGAAGGGATAGAATGAAGTGACGAAATTCGCAAGCGAGTTGGCGCTGGTGGGAACAGCGCCGTACGCCACGAGGGTCGAGATACCGTCGACCGCGTCGCCATTGGCGGCACCAAATGCGCCGGCGGCAATCGTCACATCGTCTCCGGCCGGAACCGACACCTGGAACAGAAGCTCTTGGCCCTTGGCCATGGTGAAGTTCAGTCCCTTTGGGATACCGCCGGCCGGGCTGAGCGGCAGCGTCGGCACCGACACCGAAAACGTCCTGGCGGCCGCGAGCGTGTTGTTGGCCCGGTTTGAGTCGGGCACAATTCCTTGGCTGTCGGCCTCGACGAACACGTGATAGCTGCCCGGCAGAAGCAGCGGCAGCGGCGCGGTGAGCGTGCCGGAGTAGTTGCCGTTGGTGGCCACGGCGCCGGTGTGCGTCACGTGGCCGAGCAGCACCGCCGTGAAGTCGAGCGTCGAGTGGGTGCTGACGAAAATAGCGTCCTGCCAGGTGGTGGCCACGGTGCCCTGGCCAAGGTTGGTGACCTGGTAGTTGACCGTCACCGGCTGTTCCGCCTGGGCGCTCGTGGTCACCAGCGTGGCGCTCGTCACCGACAGATCGGCGACGGCGGTGGCGGCGGTGACGGTGAGGTTGGTGGCGTTCGTCTGCGCTTGGAAGAGGTTGCCGCCGTGGAATTGCGGGCCGGTAATGTCGGCGAAGCTGGCCGTGGAACTGGCGAACTTGAGCACCTGGAAGGCGTCGCCATGACTCGGCGAATAGCCCCCGCTGAGCGCCAATTGCAGCGTGCCGCCGAGCGTCGCGGCACCCGAAGCGGTGACTTGGCCAAAATGGCCGCTGGCGGGCGTTCCGGCAAGACTAATCGCGAGCGCCGCTCCCGATGCCTGGGTGAGGGCGCCGTTGACGGCCAGCGTGCTATCGGGACCGACCGAAAGCGCGCCGTTGTTCGCGAAATCGCGCGTCGTGCTGAAGGTGGCCCCGTTCGTGAGTACCAATGCGCCCGAGTTGGCGGCCAGCGGTGCCAGTCCGGTGATGGCGGCGCCGGCGCCGCTCAGCGTAACGGCCGCTTGGTTGGTCGCGACGGTGTCGCCGCTGGGTAGCGCCAGCGTCGCGCCGTTCATCGCGTTCCAGGCGCCGGCGGTAAGCGTGGTCCCGGACAACTGGGCGAGGGTGCCCGAGAGGGCGAGCGTGCCGGAATCGGCTTCGATGGTGCCCGTGTTGGCGATTGATCCGTTGATAAGCAGGGTTGAGGTTCCGCTGCCGGCGGTTTTTTCAATCGTGCCGTTGTTGACCAGCGCCGTTTGCCCGCCGGAAGAAGGGTTGTCAATGCCCGAGTCGCCGGCGATCTGATAGACGGCGCCCGGGTCGATCTGGAGCGTGGTGGCGAAGGTATTGTCGCTGTGCAGGCCAAGGTTCCCCAAGCCGGTCTGGATGATCGTCCCCTTGTTGTCGAGCGTGCCGTCGTTGTCGAACAGCTTTTCGTTGGATCCGGCGAGGTTCATCGTGCCGAGGTTGGTCAGGTCGCCCAACGAACTGCTGATCGCGCCGCCCGTCCACTGGAACATGCCGCCGGGAAAGTTGAACGTGGCGCCGCCGATGCCGATGTCCAGCGTGCCGCCGGAGAAGGAAACCGTGCCGGCGCCGGTGCCGGTGTAGGCGCCGGTGATCGTCAAGGCGGAGCCGAAGGTGAGAGGGACGGAGATATCGACGGAGCCGCCTTGCGCCACATCGAATGTTCCACCGGTGCTGGTGCCGGCACCTGCCCCGAGAACCAGATTGCCGCTGTCCGCCTCGACCGTGCCGCCATTGAGGTCGAACGGAGCGCCAACGGTTGCCGCGCCGCTACCGGTCATCTTCTTCAGCGTGCCCTCATTGCTGAAGGTGCCGCCGCCGTTTAAGCCGCCGGTGTTCTGGAGAACGACCGTGCCGCCGACCTGGTTGTCGAGAGGGCCGCCCAGCGTCAAGGCACCGGTGCCGGTGTCGTCGATCTCGCCCTGGTTGGCAAGCGTGGTTGCGGGGTCGATGGTGACGCCGGTCGTTGTATTGATGGTGATGAAGCCCGTGTTGGTTAGGGTAGCGCTTTGGCCGGACAGAGCACTGATCTGGCCGCCGGTCCACTGGAACATGCCCTTGGGAAAATCGAAGGTCGCGCCGCCGCTGCCGATGGCCAGCGTGCCGCTGTTAACCTGGACCTGGCCGCCGCCCGAGCCGGTGTAGGTGCCGGTGTACACCGGCTGCCCGCCGGCGCCCGTCAGATCGACCGCGGCGCCTGCGCTGACCACGAAGCTGCCGCCGGTACTGGTGCCGAAGCCCCCGATCGCCAACTTGCCGGAGTCGACGGTGATCGTTCCGCCGGTGTTGTTGAAGGTGCCGACGGTCATCGTGCCGCTGCCGCCGGCCAAATGGAAGCTGCCCGAATTGTTCAGGGCGCCTATTCCCGCCAGCGCGTTGTCATTGCCCAGCGTGAGCGTGGCGCCGGTCTGGTTGTCAAGCTGATGGCCGTTGAGCTGGAACGCGCCGCTCGCCACGCTGAAGGCGCCGCTGTTGGTGAAATCGCCGGCGGCCGAAAAGCCAGCGGTGCCGAGCAAGTCGATCGTGCCGCTGTTGGTGGTTACGCTATTGAACTTGCTGAAGACGGCGTTCGGCCCGCCGAGGGTGACGGTGCCGGCGTTGCTGGAGAGATTGCCCGCGCCGGGCAAGTCGAGCGTGCTCTTGTCCGCCACGTCCCAGGTGCCGCCGGTCAGCGCGCCGCTGGAAACCTGTGCGACGGCGCCGCTGATCGACAGTGTTCCGCTGATCGTCCGCACCGTGCCGGTGTTGTCGAGATCGACGGCCACGGTGGAAGTGCCGCTGCCGGCCGATTTTTCCAGCAGGCCGGCGTTGTGAACGATGTTCGTGCCCGAAGCGGCGGCGATGCCCACGTCGGCCTGCAAGTCGATGGTGCCGCTGGCCTCGTTGGTGAGCGTCGCGCCGGCGAAGCTCAGTCCGCCCACGACGGCCAGCGTGCCGGAATTGTCGGCCGTGTCTCCGGACAAGGTGAGCACACCGTCGCTGGTGAGCGTGGCGCCTCCGTCGACGGTGAGGGCGCCGCTGGTCGAGGAAGCGGTGGAGAGGGTGAGCGAGCCGCTGGAAACGACGATGGCGTCGGAGCTGGTGAGGCTATGGGCCGCGTCGGCGTCGCTGATGGTCACCGTCACGCCGGGCTGGCTGATCGTCACATCATCGGTCGAGGCCGGCACCTTGCCCGTGCTCCAGTTGCCGGCCACGTCCCAGGAGCCGCTTTGGCTGGAAATCCAGGCATCGGCCGCCAGCATGAGGCGCGGCTCCAAGAACTCGGCCCAGCGCCGCAAGGGCTTTAGCCCGCGATCTTTGCGGGCATGACGGCGACGATTCGGTGATGATTGCCGGCGCATAGTTCTGGCTCCTCGTGGCGCACTGTGCTTTGCAGATTTATACTGCACGCGGCCGGGAATGACACATTCGCAAGTCTGCACACCAACCCGAAGCGCAAGCAAGGCCATTGGTTACGCTCCTTGCTTGCGCTGCGGGTTAGTGTCGAAGCAGGCCGCGTGCAGTACAGCAAGGCATTCCTCTAAAGTAAGAATACGAGTGAAAGTCGCAAAACCTTACAAGAAATGGAAAAAAAACTGGGGCTGGTTCAAAACGGCTCGTTTCGGGGTAACAGCGGATGGCAGATTCCTTTGAACGACAGTCCCGAAGGGACGACATAGCTTAGCCTGGGGCTTACGCCCTCGTTGTTCTACAAATCTTGTAAAGAGGCCAGGGGCTTGCCCCCTGGAGTTTCACGCTCGTATCTACGCACGCAGGCTGCCCTGATTACCTGTCTTTCCCCGTGTCGCCCCGCCGGCTGCCAGAGGCGGCCGGCGGGGCGACACGGGCGGTGGGGATGCGGCCGCGTTCGATTTAGAAACCAACGTGAAACTCCAGGGGGGCAAGCCCCTGGCCTCTATCACTCGCCCCGCCGTGTGCCGCCTCCGGCGGCACACGGCGGGGCGCGGAAAACATCTAGGGTTCGGTCGATGCCTATAATAAGAATACGAGTGAAAGGCCAAAAACCTTACAAGAAATGGAAAAAAATCTGGGGCCGCTCGCCGGGCGTGGTTGCGGCCCCCCCTCCGGCAGGCCATAATGGTCTCCAACCATTCCAGCAAGTTGACAAGGAGGCCCGTCGCGTGCATACAACCCCCGTCAGCCTCTTGTTGCGGCTCAAGGAGCCGGGCGACGAGCAAGCCTGGCTGCGCTTCGTCGATCTCTACACGCCGCTGTTGTTCCACTGGGCCAGGCAAAAAGGCCTGCGCGCCCCGGACGACGCCGACTTCGTGCAAGACATTTTTGTCGCGCTGGTCGAGAAGCTGCCGCAGTTCGAGTACGATCCGCGGAAGAGCTTCCGCGGTTGGTTGTACACGCTCGTGCTCAACAAGTGGCGAGATCGCTCGCGGCGGATTCCGCCCGTCGGCCAGTCGCTCAACGTCGAACTGGACGACCAGCCTGGCCCGCCTGGCCCCGCCGCCGACCGCTTTGTGGAGGAAGAACACAATCGGTATCTGGCGGCGCGGGCGCTCGCGATCATGCAAGTGGAGTTTCCTGAGACGACCTGGAAGGCGTGTTGGGAGTTCGTGGCGCGCGAGCGGCCCGCCCAAGAGGTGGCCGCCGAGCTGGGCATCGCCGAAAGCAGCGTTTACGTCGCCAAGTGCCGCGTCATCCGGCGCTTGCGGCAAGAGCTGGAGGGCATGTGGGACTGATACGTGGCGTGGATTTCAGTCCGCGTCCATCGGGATGCGTAGCGTGGACTTTAGTCCGCGTCCATCGGGATTTTCGGAAAGGTTTTGGCCCGCGCGCTCGTATTACTTTATTAGCAGCGACCCGTTTCGAGGCTAGGATCGTCGCGACGGGTTCTGCAGGGAACGCCCGCCGTAGCGGGCGCGACGCTGGCTCGCGGGACACGGAACGGCACGGAGGGCGTTCCCTACAGAGTCATGCGGCATTTTAGCCTTCAGAAAGGATCGACATGGCTGATGTCAGTACCTGCCCCGATCAGGAAGCGCTCGAGCGGCTGCTGCGCGGCCTGATGGCCGAGGACGAGACGCGCCGGCTGGAGCAGCACCTGCTCGAGTGCGCGCGGTGTTGCCAGGCCACCCGAGCGCTGAACGTGAGCGACACCTTGCTCGACGCCTTGCGTGGCGTGTCCGCGCTCGACGGCTTGCCCGGCGACCCGGACGTGCTCGAGATGATCGACCGCTTGAAAACCCTGCGACGGTACGCCCCGCGCGCCGCCGGCGAGTCGATTCTCTCCGGCGACGGCTCGACCGACGGCGACGCCTGGGGGCTGGAGGAGTTGCTCGACCCGCCCCAGGCCGAAGGGGAGCTGGGGCGGCTGGCCGGCTATCGCGTGTTGCGGCTGCTCGGCGCCGGCGGCATGGGCGTGGTGTTCGTGGCCGAAGACCCGCCATTGTCGCGGCGCGTGGCGCTGAAGGTGATGAAACGCGCCTTGGCCGCGCGCGAGGAGCACCGGCTGCGATTCTTGCGCGAGGCGCGGGCGGCCGCCGCCATTGACCACCCGCACGTCGTCACCGTCCACCAGGTGGGCGAGCACCGCGGGATCCCCTTCCTCGTCATGCAGTTGCTCAAGGGGGAATCGCTCGACGACCGCTTGCGGCGCCTGGCGAGCCGACGCGCTGCGCAGGCGCCCCGGTGTCAGCCCCCTGTTCATGCGGCACAGGAGCAAGACGAACAGGGGGCTGACGCCCCCCGCTCGCCAGGTCGAACGGCGGAACCACGCCCCAGGCTTGGTTCTGCGGACGAACAGGGGGCTGACGCCCCCCGCTCGCCAGGTCTCCTGCCGTTGGACGAATGTTTGCGCATCGGCCGCGAGACGGCCGAGGCGCTGGCCGTCGCCCACCGTCAGGGCCTGGTCCACCGCGACGTCAAGCCGGCCAACATCTGGCTGGAGTCGCCCGGCGGGTGGGTGAAGCTCGTCGATTTCGGACTGGCGCGCGTGGTCGAAGATCAAGGACACGTCACCCACACCGGCGAGATTCTAGGCACGCCGGCCTTCATGTCGCCCGAACAGGCGCGGGGCGACGCGGTGGGCCCACGGGCCGACCTGTTCAGCCTGGGCGCGGTGCTGTACCGTCTGACGACCGGCCGACAGCCCTTTCAAGGCCCGAGCACGCTGGCCGTGTTGACGGCCTTGGCCATCGAACGGCCGACGCCTCCGCGCCGCTTGAATGCCGCGATCCCGCCGGCTTTCTCCGACTTGATCGTGCGCTTGCTGGCCAAGAAACCAGACGAGCGGCCGGAATCGGCCGAGGCCGTGGCGGCCGCGATCCGCGCGATCGAGTCGCGGCCGGCGTCGGAACACGGCGATGCCCTGGCGCGAACCCATCGAGCATGGCTGTTGCTGCTCGCGATCGGCGCCGCCGTGCTTCTGTCGGCGGCCATGTCCCTTGTCAAGGGCGACAAGGCGGGGGGCGAGATTGGCGGTCGGGATCTTCTCGAACCGGGCGGCGCCGGCGAGCGGGCGAATTCACTCACTCACCAGTCACCACTCACCAGCGACGGGGCCTTGCCCGCGCCCGCCGGCGAGCGGGCCGTGGCCGAATGGGTGTTGAAGGCCGGTGGCGAACTGGATGGCTTCGTCCGCGGCGTCGATCAGTTGCCACGAGTCAGCTATCCGATCCACTGGGTCGTCCTGAGCGACACCGCCGTCGGCGACGACTCGCTAGCGCGATTGTCGCTGTGCCCTGATTTGCAGGGAGCGCATCTCAACGGAACGAACGTCACATGGGCCGGGCTGAAACACCTGGCCCCCTTGCGCGATCTCACGTATCTCAACCTGAGTGGAAACCGGCAGGTCGCCGACGCCGCACTGGAAGAGATCGGGCACATCAAGTCGCTCATGACGCTTTATCTCGACAACACCAGCGTCACGGTCGCGGGTCTGAAGCACTTGGCCGGCCTGCCGCGGCTCACGACGCTCAGCGCGGTGGGCAGCCTCGTCGCCAGGTCGCCGCCGGGCGAGGACGCGCCGCGGGAGATCGATGAGGAGGGCAACGGCAATCGTGGTGGTTTCTTGAACCTGACTTTCTTGGACCTGGCCGGCGTACCGATCACCGACGCCGGCCTGGCGCACCTGAAACCGATGACCGGCTTGACGTCGCTCCACCTGACCAGCGCCGAGACGACCGATGCCGGCATCGCCGAGCTGCATCGGACGCTCGGCGATTGTTGGATTACCGGCCCCGACGGACGCGTCCGTGCCCCGCCGCCGCGCGAGGGCGACCCCGACCGCGCGGCGGCCGAACGGCTTTTGCGGAGCGGATTGACGATGACCATCGCCGAGCCACAGCGGCGCCAGGTGTCGGCGGCGGCCGACCTGCCGGCGGGGCCGTTCCGCCTGGTCGCGGTCGGGCCGGGGCCCGGCACATGTGGCGACGACGTGTTGGAACGGCTGGGGCGCTGCCGGCAGCTCGAGGCCGTTCATCTCAGGAACAGCGCCGGGATTTCGCCCGCCGGGTTGTCGCACTTGCTCGGGCTGCGGAAGCTGGCGGAACTCGACGTTTCGGGTCTGCCGTGCCTGACCGACGACGCCCTGGCTGAACTGGCGAATTCTCGCGGCTTGCGTTGGCTTGCCCTTCTGGGCGATCCCATCACCGACGCTGGATTGCGGCACCTGCGAGGTTTGTCGGAACTCGAGCACCTGGACCTGGGCGCGACCCGAATCACCGGCGCGGGCCTCGAACACCTGAAGACCTTGTCGCGGTTGCGGGAGCTCTGGCTTCCGGCGACAAGAGTCGGCGATGCCGATCTGGAGCGTCTGGGGGCACTCCGGGATTTGCGGCAACTGCGCCTGGACGGCACGGCCGTAGGCGACCAGGGCCTGGCGCGGCTGGTGGAAATACTGCCGAACTTGGAATGGCTGACCTTGACACAAACGCCAGTCACGGCCGCCGGGCTGCGCCGCCTGAAAGCGCTGCCGCGTCTGCGGCTGCTCTACATGGGCGGACCGGCCAGCTTGCTCGGCGACGACGCGCTGGCGGCCGTGGCCGAGTTGGGCCGGCTCGAAGAGCTCGAAGTCACCGGCCCGCGCGTGACCGACGCCGGTTTGGCGCCCCTCGCCGAGCTACCCTATCTGCGCTGGCTTACGCTGGTCGAAGCCCAACTGACCGACGCCGGCCTGGCCCACCTTGAGCCGCTAACGAACCTGGAGCATCTGGCGTTGGTCAGCCGTGGCCAGCCCCACGGCGATAAGTACATGCACATCACCGACGCGGGTCTGGTCCACCTGCACGCGCTGAAGCGGCTGAAAACGCTCGACCTGCGCGGCACGTCCGTCACCGACGCAGGCGTGGCGGCGCTGGCGGCCGCACTGCCGGAGTGCGACGTCACCAAGTAGCCTTGCTCGGGCGTCGGTATCGCTTGTGCTTTGCGCTCTGCTATACTTCACGCGGTCCAGAATGAGACATTCACGGTGGCTGGGGCAGCGCCTAAGCGATGCCCCGGTCGCTATCCAGCCGGGGCATCGCTTACGCTCTGCCACCAGCCACCACTTTCTTGCGACAAAATGCCTCAATGTCGGCCGCGTGAAGTGTAGAATGCCAATGCCGCCGAGCAACGTCCCACCTGGGAGGAACCGACCGTGACGCTTCGCGATCATTTTCACTTGCCGCTGCGAGGCCTATGCGCCTGGGAGAGCTTTCATAGCGGATGGGCCAATGAAATCATGCGTCAGCTCAACAAGACGCTACCGGCGGGGTACGTGGCACGACCCAACGTGAAACTAGGGGTCGATGTCGAAACGGACGTGGGTTCTTTGGAACAGTTTGGACACGAGCCGATCGAGGAAGCGGGAGGCGTCGCCACGGCGGTTTGGGCACCAGCAAGACCAACCCTTTCGATCGCAGTAGACTTCCAGCGGCTCGACGTGTTCGAGGTGCAGGTGCATCGCGAAGGCGGGCTGGAAATGGTGGCCGCCATCGAGTTGGTCAGCCCGCGCAACAAAGATCGCCCGGCCGCGCGACGCCACTTTGCCGCGAAATGCGCGGCGTACCTCCAGGTGGGAGTCTGCGTTGTCGTCGTCGATGCGGTGACGGGACGCGGAGAGAACCTGTACGCCGCGTTGCTCGAGCAACTGGCGCTGGCCCAGCAGGCGAACGGCCACAGCGACCTGTACGCCGTCACCTGTCGAGCGGCGCCGCCCGAGGAACCCCGCCGCCTGGAAAGCTGGGTCGCGGCGCTGGCCGTGGGATCGCTCGTGCCGACGCTGCCGTTGTGGCTCGAAGCCGATCTCGCGGTGCCGCTGGAACTACAGCGGAGCTACGAGGCGACGTTTACCGCGCTGCGCATCTCTGTTTGAGGGGAGTCGTCGCTGCCGCCATGTGGCGGAATTCGCAAGAATTCAGGCGGGCCGCACCCGCGCCCACGACGCCGCGAACGCTTGCGAGTTGCGCTAATCGGGCGTAGCGGAATTCGTAAAAACTCCGAGCGCCGTGGGGCAATCGGAACTCTCACGAGTTCCGCTACGGAGTCGTGCGACAGGATGGCGATCAAGCGAGCAGCATCCTTTGGTTTCGCGCGCCGCCCCCTTTGGGGATGTAGGTCGGCGCACTCGCTGAAATCGGGGCGCCGGCGGCGTTCAGGTCGTCGAGTTGGACCGTTTTTCCGGAGCAAACGCGCTCGAGCAGGTCCGCCTGCGTTGGTTCAAGCTCGACCAGCCGGCCGATGACGTTCAGTAAGTTGATGAGCTCCGTCGTGTATTCGGGAATCCAATGGTCGGGCTGAATGTCGCCAAGCTTGGAGGGTGGCCGGCGATCGCCGATGATCGGCCGCTCACGGTTCGCCTTCCGGTAGCTGAACCATTGGCGCACCACGCGCTTGCCGGAAACCTCGTAGTTCCACACCTCGGGAGGCACATGGTCCACGTACCCTTTTCCGATCAGCAGTCGCCGTTTGGTCGCGTCATAGTCGATGGTGTCGGGCATCCCGCTTGGATCTTGAGAGATGGCGCCGGCGCGAGGAACTCGTGGTGCTTCGCCGCGCGACAGGCGCGGCGGTTGTCGTGGCCGGCCATCGCGCGCGTCGACGAACCGCTCGCCGAAGGTGTGTAACCAGATCACGGCGCGGCCCAGATCGGCTGCCTTGGCGAAGAGGTGGCCATCGGACGTGATTGGCACACGGAGCCCCGGACTTACAAGATCGGCGCGAAAGCGCGCCGTGAATGCCGGGTTTGCCATGATCGCCGCGATATAGGCCATCACGTCCTCGGCAGTCACCGCTCTCGCGAACTTTTGGCTAAGATAGGCCAGCGCACTCGGAAGAACGTTGGATAAGGTGGCGCCCGAGTCACGCCAGAGAGGGAACGCGCGACCGCCGCGCCCATTATAATGGTGAAGGTCGGGGATCAGGGCCGTGAACGTCAGTGCCGGCCCATTCGTTGGCGCGCGGTCGCTAGGCGCCGTCAAGTACACTTGATGCTGCGAGTGCGACTCCCAAAGCTCTGGATTGGGCTGATTGATCAACCGATTATCGGGAATGATCCACTGTCGGTCAAATGAGCGGAACCCATAGCGGACGGGTGCGATACATGGCCCTCGCTCACTGGCGACGGGTGTGGGGTGTGGTTCGTAGCCCGGAAGCCCCTTCGACACCGACTTCTCGCTGTGCTTGTCACCTGGTTGTCCATCACGAAGGTGCGGATGGAACAAGGCTTCTTTCTGGTCGGCGCGCGCCGAAATCAGCTTTTGCCAGCGCCGCTGCAACGATTCGGCATCCGGGGCGATGACCCACGTTCTGCCCGGCATGACACCCGAGCCGTTGTACGCGAAGAGGCTCTCCAGCGTCGGGTACGTCGACCAGGCCCCCGTCGCGGCCGGCAAGAAGGGCGCCCGCCAATCGGATGGGCCATCGATCCAGCCGCGGCTGTTGATCGCCAGTTTGCCGAGGGCCGCGAACTTTTCCTCGCGGCGCCCCGCCGGCAGTGCGCGGAAGCGGATCGTCGCCGGGGCCTCGGAGTCCGTCTTCGGTGAGCGCGACGCGAGAATGATGCACACCGGGTGTTGAACGCCCTGGAAAATTCGTGTGTTGACCTCGGGTTGGTGCCCCTCCGGCGAGCAGTCGATGATCCAGATTTCGTCGGTCGTGCGACGCAGGTACTCGCGCATCTTCTGGAAGCCCGGGCCGTTGAGGAAGCCCGCCACGGTGATGAAGCACACAATGCCGGTGTTGGCGTTTGGATCGTGGTCAAACACCTTCCAAGTGGCCCAGCGAAGGAAGTAGACGTAGAGGTTGTAGAGGTGCTTCGCATGCGTGCCGACGCCCCAGTCGGCGGGCGGCATCCAGGCCTTGAGCAAAGCCGGCTGTTGCGAATCGCCCGCCTCAACCCAGCCGCCCAGCCCCTTCGCCTTCTCCTTGTAGGGCGGATTGCCGATGACCACCGTAATCGGCTCGCGCACCTTGATCTCGTTCGCTTGTCGACGAGAGTCGGCGATCGGGCCGAGGATCGCGGGGAGCCACTCCTGCTCGACGTAGGGGTTGCTCAGTGTGTCGGTGACGAACATCCGCGGAGGCATCGGAGGCGAACCGCCCGTCAGCTCCGCAAGCTCCGCCTGAATGCGGAGCTGCGCCACCGCGAACGGTCCGAGTTGGATTTCAAAGGCCAGAAGACGTCGTACGGCGCCATTGATCGCCCCCGACACGGCCCCTTCTCCCTCGTCGGCCTTGACCGTCTCCGCAATCTGGCGTAGCACGCCGAGCAGAAACGTGCCCGTGCCGACGGCCGGGTCCGCCACGGTGACGGCCGGTGAGGCAAGCCCGGCCGAGAGCGCGAATCGACGCGGGCTTCTCAGCACCTGGTCGACCAGCCGAACCATGGCGCCGACGACTTCAGGCGGCGTGTAGTACGATCCGGTCTTTTTTCGCAGATCGTTATCGTAAACCTCGAGGAAGTCCTCATAGAAGTAGAGCCATGCTTCCGTGTCTCCCTTGCTGATCGCGGGCCAATGGACCACATCGAGCACTCGCACCAGCGTTCCCAGCGATGTCTTCAACGTCGCTTGGCTCTCGACGGTGTCCGTCAGAACTCGCATCGCGGAACCGATCAGCGAGTTGGTCTGACCGAGTTGCCGCGCCACGGCGTCGAGTCCGGAGCTGAGTCGGATCGCCCTGGCCCGGGCGATGAGCATGCCGAACGTGACGGCCTGGGCGTACCCATCGGCGAATTGCTCGTCCGAGGCGTCGGGGAACAGCATTTTTCGCCAGTCGGTGGCCAGCGCGGTCAGGGCCGGGCTGCCGAGCACCAACTGTTCCGCGACCTCGTCGCGCAACAAACGGCAAATCCGAGCGCTCATCTCGGCCAGTTGCTTCGCATCGCGGGGTGGAATGGGTTCCCATTTCAGAAAACTGTCGAAAAGGGCAAGCAGGCTCGGCGGCGCTTCAAGCTCGCGTCCCGACGTCTCAACGTCGCCTTGGACGCGGACAACCGACCCGGCCAGTTGTCCGCTCCGCCAAAGGCTGAATTCGTTGCCGTCGGTATACATCAGGTTGGGCAGCGAAGCCAGTTTCTCCCATTGCCCCTTATCGTGAACCTCCCTGAATCGGCGCGGATCGGCGCCTTTGCCGGGCGCCTTGACTTCGATGAAACCGACCAGCGCGTCGCGCACGGTCACCGCGTAGTCGGGCCGCGTCTTCAATTGGCTCAACGACGACTCGCCCACAGCCGTGACGACTCCTTGGGGAAGCCCGCAAACTTCCGCTAGATCGGCGAGCAACCGTTCGAGCGGCGCCCGAAGCTGATCTTCCGGCTCGCCCGTCGCGGCGATGTTCGCGAGCTTCGCCGCCGCCTCGGCGCCAAACGTGGCCATCGCCGACCGAAGTGTCGCTGTCATCAACGGAACTCCTGTAGGGTGGGCACCGCCCACAACGAACGCGGGCTAAAGCGCTAAAGCCCACGCTACGCAGGGGAAGAACGCCCACCAATCCAACCGGGGCGGATTGTAGCGGAATACGGAACGATTGTCCAGAAACGGGTTTCGACACGCGACATTCTCACGAATTCCGCTACGGAGTACAATCCTTACGCGGAACCCTTTGGCGATGTCATTCGAACAGCATGTACCCGAAACCTTCCGGCACGACGGAGGTGGCGGCGGGGGTGGTCCACGATTGGAACCCGACGCCGGGCACGGTTCGCTGGACGCCCAAGGCCCAAACCTGTTTCGCCGCCGGTGGCTGACCGCCTAGCTCGTTGAAGGAGATGGCGGCCTCGGCCGTCCAACGGCCGCCGGCGCCACCGGCGGCCACGTACCAGGTCGGGTTCCAACTAACGTCGCCCCAACAGTCGTCCCCTGTCCAGCCGCGATGATCGATCGATAGACGATAGGCCGTCGCGAAATCGCGGTCGATATCGATGAAGACATCGACCCGGTCGTGGGCCGCCAGGTTGCCGTCGCGGGGGCGGGGCGAGTCGCTCCGCGGGTAGGCCGCGCCGGCCGCTTGCCGGCAGTCGAGCGCCAGATAGAGGAACTCGTGGTCGTAGGCGATCAACGCCACGCCGGGCCACTCGGCATCGTCGCCCAGAGCGCTGCGCAATTCGAGCGGTTTGGCTTTCTTCCAGATTTCGTCGTCGAGCCGGCCGTCGAGCCGCGGCTTTTCGCTCGCCGTCAGATGAGCCACTCGCTTCGGCGGCAATTGCACGGGCCGGGTCAGCCAACGCTCGAACATGGCCGAGGACCACCAGGCGTCGTGCTGGCGCGCGCGAGTCAGTTCGGCAAAGTGCCGCTCGGCCAACCGCGGCTCGCCCTGCCGCCGGTGGGCGACGGCCAACGGAAAACGAACCGCGGGCTCGGCGCCGAGGGCCGGGTTGCGCTGTTCCAACAGCTTGCCCATCGCCAAGGCACGCGCGGGCCGGTCGGTCTCGATGGTCGTGTCGAACGCCTGTACGACGCCCGAGCGATTCACGGCCGCCGCGGAAATGGGCAGCTCGGCCGACGCCTCTTGCGCGCCGCCCACGCGAGGCAAGCGCTCGGCGCCTGGTCCCAGTTCGACCGGCTCGACCAGCGAGGCCGGCATCGCACCGCCCGGGCTGGTGTGCGCCACGCGCCACGCCGCCTCGGCGCTCGACCAGTATTGCAGCAGCCAAACCAGGGCCGCCGGGGCCAGCGGATGTTGGGGGTGACGATCGACCAGGAAATTGAACGTCTCGGCGGCCATGGGCCAACGGCCCGTGCGATGGTACTGCCTGGCCAGTTGGTACACCACCTGGCCGGCCGACGCGTCATCGAGCCCGGCCGTCAACTCGCCGATCTGCGCCAGGAAGCGCGACTGGTCCGCGTCCGACTGGTCGGGACGAGCGAGAATCGCTTTCAGATTGCGGTTCCGCTGGGCGACACGCTTCATCAGGTCGATACTCTGCGTGCCCGTCTCGATCAATTGCCGCCGTGCTTCGCCGGCCGGGTGAAGGGTCAGGCCGCTGAAGAAGTCGTGTTCGCCTCGCCCCTGCGGCAGCGTGTCGACGTGCAGGAAAAACCCGAGCATCGTCGGGCCGGGCGTATACTCATCGGCGATCAGTCCGCGCGGGCCCGCGGTGTAATCGGCCAGCGACGCGCCCAGCCGGTTCGCGACCTGCGCGGTGTTCAAGTTGAGCGTGCCAAGCTGTCCCGGCGGCAGGCTGCCGAAGACCTTCTTCACCTGCCAGGCGTCGAGCCCCATCTGCCCGATTTGTTCGGGAAACCGCGTCGCATCGGCCGCTTGCTCGACCGCGCGCAACACGATCTGGTTGACGATGTGTCCGAGGCGGTCGTCGCCGCGCGGGCTGGCCGCGTGGGTCAGCACGACATCGGGCCGCCAGGTGCGAATCCGCCGCGTCAAATGGGCCTCGATCCGCTCGATGCCGGCGCCGTCGTTGGCACGGTCCCAGCCGTCGACGAGTTGTTCAGCCGACAGCGCCAGGCCGGCCTGGCGCAACGGAAAACCCCAGGCCGTTTCGGCCGCGCTGGCCCCCGCGCCGACCAGTGCCGCTTGCGCGCGATCGGCCAGCCCGGCGATGGGGCCTTGGCCCGGCTCCTGGTCGCGGCGGTTCAAAAGCTCGACCGCCGACAGGTAGCCGTCGTTGGCCGACAACCGGCTCAAGAGCTCCAACGGCACCGTGCCGGCGTCGCTATACAGGGCCAAAAGCGCGGCGCGCGTGCCGCCCGAGCGCTGCCGCCGCCAAGTGCGGCCGCCGTCGTCGGTGGCCAGAATGGTGCCTAACGCCCCGACGGCCCAGCCGTGCAGGTTGTCGGCGAACGACAGGCCGTGGATCGGCAGGTTCTGCGCGGTGGAAAACGCTTCCCAGGTTCGGCCGCCGTCGGCGCTGTGCAGCACTTTCGTGCCGGGCGAGCCGGCGATCCAGACCCGCGCGCCGCGGACCTCCAAAGCACGCCAATCGAATTCGCTCCCGGTCACTTCCGCCGGAGCGCGCGCCGGCGTTTGCCAGGTCAGGCCGGCGTCGGCGGTCGAAAACACCAGGCCGCCGTCGCCCACTAGCCAACCGGTGCCGTCGCCCGCGAGTTTCAGCCGCCATAATCCGCGCAGTCCGAACGGCGCCGTGCGCGCCTCGGCCAACTCGCGGTGGCGCGCGACGGCCAAGGCGCCCGAACGGCCGGCGAGGGCGCCCGTGCGAGCATCGGCGAAGTCAGCGGCCAGCCAGCCGGGGCTGTCGACGCCGGCCAAAGGCGTCCAGGTTCGGCCGCCGTTTTCGGTGGCGAATACGCCGCCGGGAAACATCGCCGAGGGGTTGCCCAAGGCCCAACCGACGTTGCCCGAAAGAAATTTGACTCGCTTGAGGGCCGGCAGCAGCAGGCCCTTGTCCTGGGCCCAGCTCTTGCCGCCATCGCGCGTGCGCAAGAGTACGCCGCGCGTGGTGTGGGTGTAGGGGTGCTGAATTCCGCCCGCCGACCAGCCATGTTCCGCGTCGAGAAATTGAACGCACTCGAGTTTGCAGTCCACGCCGGAGCGTTGCATCCACCAGCGACGGCCGCCGTCGACGGTGCTCCAGATCGCGCCCCGGTCGCCCACCGCCCAACCGCGCCGCGGGTCGACGAACGCCACATCGACCAGTTCCGCGTCTTCTTGCGCCGAGCGCAGGTAGGGATCGCGCCGCCTGGCCGCTTGCTCCTGGGCAGGCGCCTCGCCGCCGCGCGCCAGCGCGATCGCCAAGGCGGCAAGCCAGCCGAGCCGTCGTGGTCGTCCTTGACCAGCCATCGGGATCGTTCCTCTGTAGCCGGGGTCATCCGCGCGCCCCATTGCACTGGGGCGAATTCTAGCGGCAATCGCGGCGGAAACCTAGCCCGAAGGGCCGTTGAAAAAAAGGGGCGTCCCTTGCGGGACGCCCGTGAAAATCAACGCGCCAGCCGGAAAACCAACCGCGCGCCTGCGCCAACGCCAGCTTGGCGAAGCACTATTTCTTGATGACCTTGAAGCCCTTCTTGAAGGCTTCGTCACTGAAAACCATTTCGATCTGCTCGTCGCCCTTGGCCTTCAAGACCTTTCCCTTGCAGCCGTTGCAGCAGAAACACACATCGACGCCGCTGACGTCGATTTTCGTCGCCGGGTTCAGGTCCGTACCCTTGATCGGGCACTTTTCTTCCTTCGCCTGCTTGGTTTGCACGAGCTGCATGTTCGCCTTGGCGGCCTGCAACTTATTCTTCGCGTCGAACTTCTTCGGACAGTTCTCGCAGCAGAAATAAATCTTGGCGCCTTTGTAGTCGAGGGTCTTGTCGGCCTTGACCGGTTGGCCCGAGACGGGACACTTGACGCCCTTGAGATTGACCTCATCGGCGGCGTAGACCGAAACGGCCAACAAAGCCACCAACACAGCACTTCCGGTTAACCAACGCTTCATGAGAGCCTCCATATCCAGGGTGTACAAAAACCAGGGCGATTGCCACTTTCACCTGATTAGGTTACACGATATCGTCCGATTTGTCACCCCATCCCGCACAAATCCCCAAAAATTTTCCCCCCTCGTCCGGCTGGCCCGTAGGTCAGGCTTTCCTACCAATGCCGGTGCGGCTTGCAGCGACCGTCATCACACGACTCGACGCGGCCGAAGCGATAGCGGCGGTTGGCCACCTGGCGGTAGAGCCATTGCCAAATCGGCAGCGTGCCGGGCAGGTGCATGATCGGGGCCAGCCACCAGAGCCGCGGCAGCCGCCGCGTCATGTACCTCACGGCCGCCGCCCCGCGATGTCGGCGCCCTCGGCGGTCGATCAGGTACATGTCGCGCATCAGCGCGTCATGGGTCAAGTCGGGGTAGCGTTGGCCGACCAGCGGATCGTGCAGCGAAAGGTAGGCCAGTCGGCCGGCGCCGTCCCAGCGGGCAAGACGCCGGATCTGGCCGGTGCAAATCCGGCAATGGCCATCGTAAATCACCACTTCCGCCTCGGGCCGGTCGGCCGGCGACGGGAGCGGTTGGGCGTCGGGTAGCGCGTTCGTGGTCGCCATCGGTGGAAGCCTACGATCAAATCGGGCGAACTGTCTCCATTCCAGTATAACCGCGATTCTGTAGGGAACGCCCTCCGTGGCGTTCCGGGTCACGCGAGCCGACGTCCATGCCAGCTTCACGGAACGCCACGGATTGACAGCCCTTCCGGCAACGGCTACGCTCGCAAGAGAAACATCAACGGCCGTCGATGGGTCGTTGGTCGTTGGTCGTTGGCCATTGCCCGCATCCTTTAGGGAACCGACGTCATGCTCACGATCCGTGGCCCGGCCGATCGGCAAAGTCGTTTCTGCGACGGCCTTTCGCGGCGGAACTTCCTCCGCATCGGCAGCCTGGGGTTCGGCGGCTTGGCACTTTCCGATTTGCTCGCGGCCGAGAGCCTGGCGGGCGTGGCCGGTTCGCGCAAGTCGATCATCATGATCTACCTGGTGGGCGGCCCTCCGCACCAGGACTTGATCGACCTCAAGCCCAACGCGCCGCGTGAGATCGCCGGTCCCTTCCGACCGATCGCCACGAACGTGCCCGGCATTGAAATCTCGGAGCACCTGCCGCGCCTCGCCGCGAGGATGCACAAGTTCGTTCCGATCCGTTCGATCGTCGGCGCGCAGGACGACCATACGGCTTACCAATGTTTTACCGGGCGGCATCCGCGCGGCGGCGTGCCGGCCGGGGGCTGGCCGCAATTCGGTTCTGTGGTCTCCAAGGTGGGCGGCGCGGCGCATCCCGGCGTGCCGCCGTTCGTGAGCCTTTGCTACAACTGTTCGCACGACCCCTACAACGAGCCGGGATCTGGCTTTCTGGGCGTCGCGCAATCGTCGTTCCGGCCGCTTGGCCCGAGTCGCGACGACATGCTGCTGCACGGCGTCACGCCCGAGCGGCTGGGCGACCGCAAAAGTCTGTTGGCTGGTTTCGACCGTTTCCGCCGCGAGACCGACGCCAGCGGCCGCATGGCGGGCATGGATGTGTTCACCCAGCAGGCGATGGGCGTCTTGACCTCGTCTCGGTTAGCCGATGCGCTGGATCTATCGAAGGAAGATCCGCGTACCGTCGAACGCTATGGGACGGGCGATCCGACAGTGATGATCGACGGGAATGGCGCGCCGCGCGTGCCCCAGAGTATGCTCTTGGCGAGGCGCTTGATCGAAGCCGGCGCGCGCGTCGTGACGCTCAACTACAGTAAGTGGGACTGGCACGGCCACCCTTACGGCTCGTGCTTCGACCGCTGCAAGGAAGACAGCGAAGCGCTCGACCGCTGCCTGAGCGCGCTCGTCGACGATCTGCACGAGCGCGGGCTTGATCGCGACGTGACCGTGATCGCTTGGGGCGAATTCGGCCGAACGCCGATGATCAACAAGAATTCCGGCCGCGACCACTGGCCTCGGGTCTCGTGCGCCTTACTTGCCGGCGGCGGCATGCGCGTCGGACAGGTGATCGGCGCCACCGACCGGCTGGCCGGCGAGGCCGTCGAGCGGCCCGTCACGTTTCCCGAGATCTTCGCCACGCTCTACCAGCGGCTGGGAATCGACGCCACGAAGACCACCGTCCACGACCTGCACGGCCGTCCGCAGTACCTGGTTGACGCCGACGTGAAGCCGATTCACGAATTGGTTTGAGGGAAGCCTAACACCTTGCCCACGATCTACCTCGACTACAACGCGACGACTCCGGTCGCCCCCGCCGTAAGGGAAGCGATAGGGCCCTATCTGGCCGAGCATTTCGGCAATCCTTCGAGCAGCCACGCCCTGGGCCGCGCCTGCCACGAAGCGGTGGCCGAGGCGCGCCGGCACATGGCACATCTCTTGGGCGCCGCACGCGATGAGATCGTGTTCACGTCGGGCGGGACCGAGAGCAACAACCTGGCGCTCAAGGGCGTGGCCTTGGCCGGCTGGCAGCCTGGTTCGCCCGGCCATCTGGTGATTTCCGCCGTAGAACACCCCGCCGTCGTCGAGCCGGCGCGGTTCCTGCAGCGACTGGGGTTCCGTCTTACCGTGGTCGGCGTCAATGGTGCGGGCCTGGTCGACCCCGCGGACATCGAGCAAGCGCTGGCGCCCGAAACTCGATTGGTGAGCGTCATGCACGCCAACAACGAAATCGGCGTCTTGCAGCCCATCCGACAGATCGCCGACATTTGCCATCGCCGCGGCGTGCTGATCCACACCGACGCCGCGCAGAGCGTCGGCAAGGTGCCGGTGCGCGTTGACGAATTGGGCGTCGATCTCCTAACCGTCGCGGCGCACAAGGTCTACGCTCCCAAAGGTATCGGAGCGCTTTTCATCCGCGGCGGCACGAGGCTGGAACCGTTGCTGCACGGAGCGAGCCATGAGGGCGGGCTGCGCGCCGGTACGGAAAATGTGCCTTACATCGTCGGCCTGGGACGCGCCGCCGACCTGGCCGATCAGGAATTGGCCGGCGCAGGCCCACGAATGGCGCGATTGCGCGACCGCCTGCTCGCGCGGCTGCGCGATGCGATCGGTGAGCGTTTGACGGTCAACGGCGAGGGCGCGCCGCGGCTGCCGAATACCCTGTCGCTGAATTTCCCCGGCGTGGTGGGGGACGAACTTTTGAAACGCGCGCCGGATTTATGCGCGTCGACCGGCGCGGCCTGCCATTCCGGCTCGACGAGGCGATCGGCCACGTTGGCGGCCATCGGATTGGATCCCCAGGTCGCTCGCGGCGCGGTGCGGCTCTCCGTCGGCTGGTTTACCAGCGAGGACGAAATCGACCGTGCCGCCGACTTGCTCATCGCGGCCTGGAAAGCGAGCCATGTAGAATCGTAAGGAGAAATCGGACGGCTCAATAGCGACCGGGGCATCGCTTAGGCTCTGCCCCAGCCACCGTGAATGTCTCATTCTGGACCGCGTGGGCGTGCAGTCGCCGAAATAGTTCTGAGGTGTTTTTCATGGTGGATGCCTGGTACGCGATCGAAAACGTCGACGAGATTCCCTCGCCGGCGTTGCTGGTTTACCCACCGCGCGTCGAGGAAAACCTGCGGCGGATGATCGCCATGGCGGGTGGCGTGCGGCGGTTGCGCCCGCACGTCAAGACGCACAAGATGGCCGAGGTGATCGCGATGCAACTGGCCGCCGGCATCTCGAAATTCAAGTGCGCCACCATCGCCGAGGCCGAGATGGTCGCACGGGCCGGCGCGCCCGACGTGTTGCTGGCCTATCCGCAAATCGGGCCCAACGCGACGCGCCTCCTGCGGCTGGTCGAAGCGTTCCCCGCCGCGCATTTTTCGACGGTCGCGGATGACGCCGGCGCCATCCGCGTTCTCGCGCGGGTTTTTGCCCAAGCGGGCCGCTCGATCGAGGTGCTGCTCGACATCGACAACGGCCAGCACCGTTCGGGCATCGCCCCGGGAGCGGAGGCGGTCGAACGCTACCGGCTGTTCGCCACCCTTGAAGGGGTTCTGCCCGGCGGATTGCACATTTACGACGGCCACATTCGCGACGCACTGCTCGCCGACCGCATCGCGCACGTCGCGGCCGACTTCGCGCCGGTCGATGCGTTGCGGCGAGACCTGGAACGGGCCAGTCTGCCGGTGCCGCGGGTTGTCGCCGGCGGCACGCCGACCTTTCCGGCCCACGCGCGGCGCGACGACGTCGAGTGCAGCCCCGGCACATGCGTGTTCTGGGACATGGGTTACTCGACGAAGTTCGCCGACCTCGACTTTCTGCACGCCGCGCCGCTATTGACCCGCGTGGTCAGCAAGCCGGGCGGCAACCGGCTCTGCCTCGACCTGGGCTACAAGGCCGTGGCGCCCGACAATCCGCAGCCGCGGGTGCAGTTGCTCGATCCGGCCGACGCGGTCGCCGTGATTCACAACGAGGAGCACCTGGCGGTTGAAACCAGCCGGGCCGCCGACTTCGCCGTGGGCGACGTGCTGTTCGGCATCCCCTACCACATCTGTCCCACCTGCGCGTTGCACCGCGAGGCGGTCGTCGTCCAGAATGGCCGCGCCGCCGGACGTTGGGCCGTCGCGGCGCGGGACCGGATGATCACGGTGTAGATGGCTCAAGCGACCGCAAGTATTCCAGCACCTGTTGGGTTGTGTACATTGGCCCGCCCACTCCCTCATCCCGACTTTTCCTCGCCCTGGCGATTTCTTCAGGCGACGGCGCCGGAGTCACGAATCCGACGATGTTGCCCTTGGGATCGAGAATCCTCACGCTTCGGCCGGCCTTTGCGATGATCGCGGCCTGCTGTTCATCGACTACGATATCCGTCATGCAACGACCTCCACCAAGAACAACAGCGCCCCTGGATCTCAATATCCATTGTAACCCAGGCCGGGGGCGCCGTCCATTTTGATCAAGCCTACGCAAAGCCGTCCGCCTGGTATGCGACTTCCGATCGACTCCGCGAGGTACGCGCGCGCGACGGCTTCAACCGATTGCCCGGTCGCCTGGGCCTTCTGCAAGAGTGGCTGGTAAACTTCGTCCGGTGTTCCACGCGGCAGCCTCCTCTTCGTCGTCGTCCACCTGGAACGTCTGCGATTTTTTGACGATGATCAACGTCATGTAACCGGTCGTCTCGTTTCGGAAGCGGCGCAGGTCGGTCTCGACGCGCTCGTCCTCGCTGCCGATGTAGCTGAACATCACGGCATGGTCGATCAGGTCCATCTCTTCCAACAGGGCCACGAGCCGGTTTAATTTCGAGCCCGCCTTCAAGAGCAGCACCGTATCGTACGCCGCCGGGGCCGAAACCGACCAGCATCAGTTTGCCGGGGCGCCTCGGGCATAATGGGAGCCGAAATGCAGGGAGGACGGACTAAATCCGACTAAAGCAAGCGGATAAGCGATGCCGATGCTAACAGATACGGAACACAAAGTGACGCTGTCAGCGATCGCGGGCGACCGGATTGAAAAGACCTATTTCCATTCCGCCAGCGTCAAAAGCGGACCTTTCCCCCGGCGACGAAATCGCGCGACGGCTGGCGCTTCTGCTCGGCACGCCGTTTGGCTTGACTGGCAAGACCCGCACGGATGGCTCCAATCTGAGAAAGTCCGTCGCTCGCGTACTCGAGGAATCCCGGGCCCTGCCGGCTCCGGCTCCGGATGGGTCGTGGCGGATTGTGCCACCGAAGCGAAAGGGCGTTCCTCGTCTGCTTCGAGAGTTCGTCGACACGTTCATTGTAACGTCCGGCTCATCGTACAATCTGCAGGTTTGGAACCGTAACCCTTCGCAGCCGCTTCCGCAAATCGAGTACAGCGACGGGGCGCTGCTCCGAGCGAACGACGTCCGCCTCGCCTTCGTGCGCGTCGACGTCGCGCGCCACAAGATTCGGGCCATTGTCGTTGCGACGCCCGAATACATCGTGGCTCGCTTCGGAAAATTCGGCAAACCGACCGTCAAAGAGCAACTGATCATTTTGCAGCGCGTTCGCCAGCAGGTGCTGTCGATGAACCCGCCTATTCTGTTCTACCCCGACGAAGCCGCGCTATCGCGGCGGTTTAGCAAACGGATCGTTCAGCAGGAATCCCGGATCCACGACAGCCCCACCAGGGCCAGCGCTCACTAAGTCGTTATTCCAGTGAGGGTTTCGACGAGGAATTCGTCGTTCCATCCGCAGGAACGGCGTTTCATGACCAAGCTGTCTTTGCCTGGATGTTGTTTCAATAGGGATAACGTGAACCGATTC
>DATKSN010000133.1:0-15131 GCA_035531595.1 Pirellulales bacterium
GCTCGCCGGATCGCGACCATTTCGGCTGGCTCCGCATCCCCAGCGGGCGGCTTGTACTTCTCTTCCTCGCCCGACGCCACGACTGAGACGCTTCAGTGTGCTCTCAGCACGCTCCACCATGCGCACAGATTGGACGGCTACTGCCTTTGTCATACCTGGTACGACTCGATGAACAACCGCACGCAGCTCACGGCCACCGTGGCGGGCGTCGCCGACTTCCTCAATTCCTACACGTACGATGCCCTGCGGCAGTTGACTCAAGAGACCCAAATGGGTCAAACTGGAGGCAATGGCGTGGCGCCCAAGGGCATCGGCTACAGCTACAACCTCGACTCGCAATTCACCCAAGTGCTTCGTTTCGACCCCACCACCGCCAGCCCGCACCCGGATATCGCCCTGGGCAGCTATTCCTACGACGCGGGCAATCGGCTCACGTCGCTCGACTACACGCACTTCGGCAACGCCGTCGACGGCTACACGCTGGCCTACGACGCCGCCAACCGCGTGACCAGCATGACCTCAAGTATCGATGGCACGGCGACGTACAGCTACGACACGACCAACCAGGTGACCGGCGCCAGCTATACCGGCACGAACCAGCCGGCCGACGAAGCCTACTCGTTCGACAAAAACGGCAACCGCACCAACACGGGCTACACGACCGGAACCAACAACCAGCTCACCAGATGGGCATAAAGGGGGGCATAAAGGGGGGTGGCATAAAGGGGGGGGCATAAAGGGGACAGGTCCAATTGATTTGCTGTCAGTAAATGGACCTGTCCCCTTTATGCCACCTTTATGCCACTTGGATCTGCCGGACAAGCCGGCGAGGGGGCGGCTCACAACCCATGACTTGTGTAGTACAACGAGGCTTACGCCCCACGCTAAGCTATGCCGTCCCTTCGGGACTGTCGTCCGAGGGTCTGGATTCACTCCCGCGAGACCCTGCGCGTGACGGTCGACCGCGAGCTCGAGTTTTCCGATCGGGTCGACCAGGCGATGGAGGCGAAGAAGCAAAACCACGCCATGGTGGGCGAACTGGGGTGTCTGCTCGACCACATTCCCGACTGTGGACTTGCTGGTGGTCGACGCGCTCCCCACGGGGCTCGAGCAAGGGGGCGCTGAACTCGATCGTCTGGGCAAGCTCTGGCTGGAGCCGCTCGCCGAGCTCGCGTCGGAGCGCCATGTGGCGGTGCTGGCGATCGTCAGCCTGGGTCACGCGGCCGGCGCGGCCCTGCCGCGTCGCTCGCTGGCGGCGCTGGTGACGGCGCGCCATGCGCATGCCGTATGGACCGTCGCGCGTGACCCGGCCGATCTTGGCCGGCGGCTCTTGCTGCCGGCGCGCAACGGCTGCTGCGCCGACGAGGCGGGTTACGAGTTTCGGATCGATGGCGACGGGCTGCACTGGAGCCCGGCGCCCGTCGCGATCGCCGACGAGGCGGCGCAGTCACTGGCGGCGGCGCTGGGCAGCAACCGCCAGTTCGATCGCCTCGACGCGGCATGCTGGCTGCGCGACCTGCTGGCCCACGGTCGCGTGGCCTCGAAAGAGGTCATCCGCCAAGCCAAGGAGAACGGCCACTCGTGGGGCACCGTCCGCCGCGCCAAGCAACTGGCGGGGGTCGAAGTCGTTCACGACGGTTTCGGCGCCGAGTCGGTCTGGTACTGGCGGCTGAGGTCCACGGCGGGCCAGGTGGGTCGGGCGGGCCAGCTCGCGGCGACGGCCGAATCCAAAGGTGCGCAAGCGGAACTCAAAGGTGCGCAAGCGACGGCTACGAACTTGCTCCGGGTTGCGACTTCCTCAACTGGCCGGCACAGCGCGATGCTTGCATCGCTTTCGTGGCTATCCCGACCACGCACCGTAACGGAGTGTTCGCGTGGCAAACGACGCTGCTGATGAAATCGGCCAGCGGTTTTTTCGCTGGATGTGTCGTCATTTCAACGTCCCGACGTCTTCGCGGAGCTACTGCACCAATTCATGGAATCGGCCCGATTCTTCGGCGAGTAATGCGCCGCGCCGCGCTTTCCGGCACTCAGGAAGATGCGGGCGGCGTCGAGCCGTTTGTTTCGGGTTCAGCGTCGCCGCCAAGCAACTTCGTCACTTCCCCGCGTGTGTTGATAAACCCCAGGCGCACCAACCGATCGAAGTGCTCCTTGGGCGATTCCGGCGATCGGCGCATCGCCTCGCGGGCCTCTTCGGCAATCTCGGCGGGGGTTGGGAAGCGGGTGACGTCTTTCATATCTTTAAGTTTGGACGAAAAACGCCAAGGATGCAAGCCGAATTGCGCACTGCCAACTGGATGTGCGTCTCCCGACCGAAGCCGGCCCCCGGATATACCGGTTCCCCTTCCAAAAATGCTCCGCGAACCGTGTCGTACTCGATTCCTCGCTCTTTCAGTCGGGCCAGACGGTCGTTGATGACCAGGCAATCAAGGGTACGGCGTTTGCCCCCGCCCGCGAGCGAATTTCTCCGGGCAACCGTGGTAGCCGATGACGACGCGAGCAAATCGTTCCATTGGGCGGCAGCAATGAGGCAAAACAGGAAGGCCATCTGGTCAGCGGGGTCGGCCCGCTGAAGTTGACCGAGACGGGGCGGTAATCCGCACATGCCCGTCGGCCACGACGTAGATGAGCTTGAATTCCGCCAGCGCCGCGGTCAGCACCTCCTCGACCGTGACATCTTGCAAGTGAAGCGTCACCCACGCGTCGGGCTTGATCCCCATCTCGGCCAGCGACTCGACGTCAAGGCTGATTTCGAGCGTGCTGAAATCCGACAAGACGCGCACCACGTCGGCCAGGGGCACCTTGTCGAACTCGATTGCCGGAAGCGTGTCGGCCAATCGCGCGCTGATCTCGGCCGCGGGACGAACCGGCCGGGTGGGGACGGCGGGGCGGACCTCCACCGCATCAGCGGCCGGCGGCGCCGCGTCGGCTGGTGGCTCCGGCCCGGCGTCCACGTCGGCTATTGGTTTGGATTCATCGGCCAGGTCCGGCGCCGTTTCGCCACCGTTGATCGTGGCCATCCGCTCCAAGCTGGCAATGGCCGCCAGGACCACGGCCGACCAGTCGCCGCCCCAATCGGCCGCGAGCCGGACGATGACCCCCTCGCGCTCAACCTCGCGCCGCGCGAGCGCTTCGCGCGCGGCCGAAATGAGCAACTTGAGTTGGCCGGCGGCCGCGCTGGTGATTTCGCCGGCCCGCGGTTTTTTGGTCAGACCGTCGGATTCGGCGGTCCATGTTTTCTCCAGCGCCGAAACGACGCGCCCGAGGGCCTGCTCAACCAGTTCGGCCGAGGACTCTCCGTCGCAAGCCAAGAGCAACTCCATCCGCAGCCGTTCGTCGAGCCGCAGGCCCAGCCCGACCGCCTTTGGCAATTCACGCACCAAGCCCCAGTCGTCGTGGCCGGCGTGCCACATCTCGACCAAGGGCAGCCAGGCCGGCATCGCGTCGTCGGCGCGGACGGCCGCCAGGTCGAGCGCCCCGAGCAACTCTCCGCCCGCGTCGAGCCGGTCGACAAGGTGGTCGAAGTCGGTCTGCGCCGTTCTGGGCCCATCGCGCTCCGCAATCGCCCGCATCACCGCGGCGGAACCCGTCACGATCGTCCGCTCGCCGACCACGGCGAAAGGGTGTGGCCAATCGGCCGCCGACACCGAGCGGCACACCGTCTCACCCAATTTCCAATCGAGCGTATCGCATCCTTCGAGCCAATCTTTCCGTTCGGCGACCGGACGCTCGAGCTCGACGATCAGCAGCCCCGCGGCGAGCCAATCGTCGCCGCCGACGGCGGCGGCCAGATCGGTGGTCGCCCAGGTCAGACGGCGAATGTCGGCCGGCTTGAACGGGAAGGCCGCGAACCACGTCGCCAGCGCGGGGTTCCATAACGTCGCCGCGCGCCCCAGCAGCAACTCCGACTGGGGCTGCCGCTGAAGGCCGGCCGGACACAGGCTCAGTACGCCCTCGGCGGCCGAGGGAAGCCAGCGCGGGTCGAGCGACACACGCGCGGGACCGGGCTGCTCGGCAACCGCCGAGGGTCCGGGCTCGGAAGGATCCTCGCGCGGCGCCTCGACGACGGGCTCAAGGGGCGGAACCGGTTCGGAACGCGGGCCGCCCCACACGATCCAGCCCAGGACGAGCAGGCACACACCGGACAGCGGTACGCCGGCGTAGAGACTCCAGCGGATCCAAGCCGCCATGGGCGGCGCCGAGCCCGCGGCGTCGGGCACGTTGCGTCGCCAAGCGGCGTTGAGCTTCGCGTCCGATCCGTCGTCGCCGTACTCGAACGCGCCAGACGCGCCGGCCGCGCCGGCCGCGCCAGACGCGCCGGCCGCGCCAACAGGGGGCTTACGCCCCCCGCTCGCCTCGCCGGCGTTTTCGTTCTTGTGGCGCCGACGAGACGGTTTCTCCTTACCGGCGTTGGTCGCAGTCGCCGCGTTGGGCTGCACCGGCGGCGGCCGAGTATCGCCGGCCGGCTCCGGCGGCTGCCACCCGTCGGGGGCGGCCACATGGACCATACTTCCGCACTTGGGGCAGCCGAGAATCTGACCGATGGCAGCCCCATCGCGGACTTTCAGCTTGGCCTTGCAGGTCGTACAGGTGATGGTGAAGAGTTCCACGGCGAGCTATTTTTTCTCCAACTCGGGTGGCAGCTTTTCGCCGCGCTTCGCCACGCCCGCGCGCGTCATCACATACAGGACTTCGTCGCCGCCCCCCTCCTTGGGCTTGATGACGTACACCAAGCGACCGACCGGATCGGCCTGTTTCATGATCGCGAGCAGGATTTCAAGGGCCGGTTTGTCGCGCTCGTCCAACTTGAACGATTGGTTCTTGGTGATCCCTTCCTCCTGGAAGTCCTTGCCCACCATCAGGATTTCGACGCCGACGTCGTCGCCCAACAGCTTGAGGGCCATTTCGAGTGTGTTCTTCGGAAACGCCAGCGACGTTTTCTGCTTGAGCTTGTCCGCCACGGTCGCCGGCTTCGCCGGCTGGCCGGCGAGGGCGGCCGGTCCCGCCTTGCCGGGGTTCTCCAACAGCGCCAAGTGCGCCCCCAGCGCCAGGTTATGGGCGGCGATGGCCGGCAGGTAAGCCCGCAATACGACTTGCTTGCCCTCGTACCCCGCGCGGGTGTAGGTGTCGAGCGCTTCTAATTGGTCCTTGAAGTCCCAAAGCACCGGCTTGCTGTAATCGGAGAGGTACAAATCGCGCACGTAGCCGCTCACTTGCTTGGGCAACCGCCCGATCCGCTGGCGGTACTCGAAAGCGACGACGCCCGTCGGCTTGTTGACGAAGCTGTTGTAAATCCGCAACTCGGCGAACAGGTTGTCGGTCAGGTGCAGGCTGAGCATCGCCGCCTTGGGCAACTCCAGCTTGCTTTCGCCGTCGAGCACCTCCAAAAAGCCGTCGAGCGGGCTTTGCAGCTTTGCCCCTTGGTCGGTAAACAGGGCCTTGCCGCCGGTGAACGGGAAATTCGGCGCCACGACCAGCGTCAGGTGCCGCTCGGCGTCGCTGGAAGCCAGCAGCACCTCCATCTCGCGTCGCAGCGCGGGTGGCTCGTCGCCGACCTTGACCACGTCGCGCAGCTCGTCCGGCGGCGCGATGGCCAGCAGCTTGCCTTTGCCTTTGGCGGGCAGGTAGAAAGCCCGCTCGCCCAGCGCATACACCGTCGTCTTTTCGACTTCCTCGGTCTTCACGTCGCCCCAGGCTTGGGCCACGTCGTCGGCCGCCAGTTCGTCGACGGTATGCACCACCATCGCCCAGCGCGGCGGGGCGGGGCTGGCGTCGAGCAGGCCGATGATCACCTGGTCGATATTCTCAAGGGGCGTGCCGGCGTACTTCGGCAACTCGGCGGTCAGCCAACCGCTTAGTTGGCCTAGCGTTCGCGGATCTTTGAGTTTTTCCCATTCCGCGTGTTTCACCAGTGCCGCCGGACGCACCGCCAAAACCACCTGCGCACCGGCGGCCAAGTACGCCAGGTCCAACGGCTTGCCTGAGGTCGGCGATTGCCAAATCGGTTGGTCGACGCCGTTAATCGGTTCCATACCGGGCTTATCGACGCGGGCATGCGTTGTGCCATCGAGCGCCTTGTTCGAGCCACCCGTGCCCGTGCTTGCCACCGTCGTCGCGCCTTGACTCGGCGATGGGGCCGGACCATCGGCGGCCGGTTTACCCTGGTTCGTATCCGCGCTGGTGATCAGGAATACCAACGCCGCCACGACGAGCAAGCCGGCGCCTCCGAAACCCACGTAGGTCATCAGCGACGTCTTTTGCGAACCGGCGACCCTCGCGGCCACCGACGAGCGGCCCGCGCCCGCCGCATCGAACGACGGCGCGGTGCGAATCAGGGGCGTTGGGACCGCCGTCGGTATTGCCGCGGGCGCCGCCGCGACGGAAACGGCCCTTGGGGCCACCGCCGGCATGGCGGACGGTTGCACCGCTATCGGTGCCCTTACGGCTTGCGCGATCGCCGGCCGGGGCGCCATGGGCCGCGCGGCGACCGGCGCCGCAACGGCCGCGAGACCGGCCGTGGGACCGGCCGTGGGACCGGCTGACGGTTGTTTCAGCCAGTCTTCAAAGGCTTGGCGGCTGGGTACGATGGCCCCGGCGCCGTCTTGCGGTCCATCGGCGCCGCTGTAAACGGCCAGGGCTTCGATCACGCCGGCGGCTTGTTGGTAGCGCTGCTCCGGGTTCTTGTGCATCAGGTAGCCCACCACATGAGCCAGCGCCGCCGGCGCGGCCGGATTGACGCGGTCGACCGGCTTGGGCGTTTCGCTCAGCTTCCTCGCCGCCTTTTGTCGGGCGTCGCCGCCCGGAAAAGGAACCTGGCCCGTGAGCGACTGGTAGAGCAGGCAACCCAGAGCGTAAATGTCGCTCCGCGCGTCCGGCTTCGCACCGGTTTGGGCCAGCTCGGGCGCGTCGTAGTCCAGGCCGGCGTCGCCCGGCGATGCGGACGGCGCCAGCGGATCGCGAGCCAAGGGGAATCCGATCAATTGGACGGGGCCGTTCTCGCTCAGCCAGACATTGGCCGGCCGAATGTCGGCGTGTACTTGCCCTTGCGCGTGGAGCCGGGCCAAACCCCGCGCGACGGCGCGCGCCATTCGACATGCCTCGCGCGGCGAAAGTTGCTTTCCGGCCGTCAACCGGTCGGCCAGCGATTGGCCACGCAGGTCTTCGAGCACGATGAACTTGAAGGCGCCCAAGTCGGTCCACTGGTAACAGCGCGTGATGTTCGACTGCCCATGCGACGCCGCCGCGGCGGCCGAGACCGCGGGCGCGATGCCGGCCAGCGCCCGCGGATTTTGCAGGGCCGGCCCGGCCAGGAAGAAAAGACAAACCGGATGCTTCGTCGGCGCGTGCCGCGCGCGGAATAACCCCCCCAGCCGGCCCCCCTCGACGCGGTCGCAAATCACGTAGTCGCCGTACACGAAGGGACCTGGGCGGCCCGCCAACAGCAGTTTCGCCTGGTAGCGGCTGAGCGTATCGCCGGACATCAACCACTTGGCGAGTAACGCCGCGTCGTTTTCGGCGCCCGCGCCGCCGACGCGCGCATATTCGGCCGACAACCGTTGGCACTCCTGGGGTGACAACAGACGGCTCTCGACGGTCAATTTCCAGAAGTCCGCGGTGGTCATGGGCGTTAGGCGTTGGGGCGTTGGGGCGTTGGGGCGTTGGGGCGTTGGGGCTCCGATACCTAACCCATATTATTCATGGTCCCTGGGGAACGAGCGCAGACTACGGTCACACTAACCCGCGGCGCAAGCAAGGTAAGGCCAACTCTGGGCCTTGTTTGCGCTGCGGGTTAGCGTGGGACCATGAATAATCCGTGCTAACGCCTAACGCCTCTTGCCTATCGCCTTCAAATGTACCGCGCCCACGGCCCTCTTTGCAAAGCAAAACAGGCATAAACAGGCCTAACCGCCAAGGACGGCACGCGGTTTCCTTACGGCCCCGTCAGTTTTCCTTAAGTCCAGCGGGTTTCCTTGAGTCAAACCGTTCCGAGGGATATGATTCCCAAGATGAAAGCCTTCGACTCGACACAACTGTACTTCAATCGGGCGGCGGACCAGATGGATTTGTCCGAAAACATCCGCCGGCTGTTGCTCACGCCCAAGCGCGAGGTGCAGGTGCAGGTGGCCATTGAACGGGACAACGGGGAAATCGCCACCTGGATCGGCTACCGCGTGCAGCACGACGATTCGCGTGGGCCCATGAAGGGCGGGCTGCGTTACCATCTCGACGTCGACCTCGACGAAGTTCGTTCGCTGGCCGCATTGATGACGTGGAAGACGTCGGTCGTCGACATTCCCTACGGCGGCGCCAAGGGGGGCATCGCGGTCGACCCGGCCAGCCTCAGCGCGCGAGAGTTGGAAGCGGTCACTCGCAAGTTCGTCGACGGCATCCACGACCTGATCGGTCCCGACATCGACATCCCGGCCCCCGACATGGGCACCAACGACAAGGTGATGGCCTGGTTCATGAACCAGTACGCGAAGTACCACGGTTTCAACCCGGCCTGCGTGACGGGCAAGCCGGTGGAATTGCACGGACTGCCGGGCCGCGAGGAAGCCACCGGCCGCGGCGTGGGCATCCTCACATTCAAGCTCCTCAGCCGGCTGGGCCGCAAACCGGCGGAAACCCGCGTGGCGATCCAAGGCTTCGGCAACGTCGGTTCGCACGCGGCCAAGTTCCTGCACGAGGCGGACTATCGCGTGGTGGCGATCAGCGACGTGAGCGGCGCCTACCACCGCGCCGACGGCCTGGACATTCCCGGCGCGCTGCGCTACGCGATGGAGCACCGCGGCAACCTGGCCGGCTACGCCGACGCCGACAAAATCACCAACGAGCACCTGCTGGAGCTTGACGTCGAGTTGCTCGTGCCCGCCGCATTGGGGGGCGTGATCACCAAGCACAACGCGGCGCGGATCAAGGCCGGCGTGATCGTCGAAGCGGCCAATGCGCCGACCGATTGCGACGCCGACGACGTGCTCGACCAGCGCGGCGTGGTGGTCTTGCCCGACATCATGGCCAATGCCGGCGGCGTCACGGCCAGTTACTTTGAATGGGTGCAGAACCGCCAACGTTATCAGTGGGATCTGAACCGCGTGCGGCAGGAGCTCGATCACGTGCTCTCGTCATCCTTCGAGAAGGTCTGGCAACTTTCGGTCGAACGCAAAGTGAGCCTGCGAACCGCGGCCTACATTCTGGGCATCGGCCGCGTGGGCCGAGCCACTGTCCTGGGAGGAATCACATGACCACGGCGACGCTGACCTACGACGTGCTCCGTCAAATCCCGATTTTCGCCGGGCTTTCCGAGCCGGAAGCGAGGCAACTGGCCTTGATCGCCGACGAGGTCGAGTTCGCCGCCTCGCAGGTCGTGCTTGAACAAGGGGCGCGCAGCCAGCAGCTTTGGATTCTGTTGGAAGGCGCGTGCGAAGTCTGCCATCAACGTCCCGACGGCAAGGTTCCGGCGAAGCCGGTGGTGCTGGCCACGCTGGAGCCCTACAGCAATTTCGGCGAGATGTCGTTCTTCCAGCCGGCCCCGCACTCGGCCAGCGTCCGCGCCAAGACGGCCGTGAAGCTGCTGTTGATCGAGCGCTCGAAATACGACGCCCTGGCGCGGTGCGAATCGTATCCGGCCTGCAAGCTGGCGATCAATACCGTGGCCAGCCTGGCCGAGCGGTTGCGGCGCATGGACGACTGGGTCGACCAATTGTTGAGCGACGGCACGCCCCCGGAGAAGATTCCCGAGTGGAGCCGGTTGCGGGCGACGCTCTTCGACGGCTGGAAGCTGTAGGCGGGTTGGTGGGACGGCCGTCCGCGCTCGTTTCCTACACTAACCCGCGGCGCAAGCAAGGAGCAGCGCTGGACGACTTACCTTGCTTGCGCCGCGGGTTAGCCCGGATTATTCATGGTCCGGGGAGAAACTCGCGCACTGTCGCGCACTGTGCTGTAGCAGAATTCGCAAGAATACTGGCGTAACTCGCGTCCACGGCCTGACTTCTTGCGAAGCCAGCTACGGGACTATGAATAATCCGGGTTAGTGTGACGGCTGTCCGCGCTCTTTTCCCACACTAACCCGCAGCGCAAGCAAGGCCCAGCGCTGGACGGCTTGCCTTGCTTGCGCCGCGGGTTAGTGTAACGGCCGTCCGCGCTCGTTTCCCACACTAACCCGCGGCGCAAGCAAGGAGCTCGACGGCGCCGGCTTCGAGCGCCTCGGGCCGTTCCGTCGTGTCTCGCATCACGAGCACCGGCTTCTTCAAGCGGCGGTTCATTTCCTCGGGCCAGGGGGCCTGCATGTCCCATTTGACAAATCTATCAAAATGGGACATAATTCTGCGGATTGAAATCCGCGGGAAGAGAACGGATGCCCCATCGACTTCGACTTTCCAAGAAGCTTCGCCAAGCTGGTTGGAAAGTGAAAGTCCACGACCGAGAAGGCCATGCTGAAGACAAGTAAGAAACCAATCGCCGATCCGGGCCGCGACTTCATCGTGCTCGATTCAGGAAGGAAATTTCGTGCGCAATTGGGCGGCACGAGATCGTTCCGCCTTTGCACGGCTTCTTCCGACGAGTCAGCTTAAAGCCTGGGCTGCTAAAAAGTCGGGATTGCGATCGGTTCGCCATTGTACCGGATTTATTCCGCCACGCGATCGGCCGCGGCCGTCGGCGGCGGGCCAGCCGCGCCCGTGGATTCCGCGACCGCCGCGCGTTGCGGCCCCCGAACCGCTGGTGCGGGGAAATGGGCGGGCTCCGAAAAAACTGGCAACACCGTACCTTTACCCGACGAAAGCTTCGGCGCGGGTGCCACAGATGGGCGTTGCGGGTGAAGAAGTCTTAACGCATCCATAGCCGGGCAATCCGCCGAGACGGATTTCCTTGTCGGTACAGGTACGGTTTTGCCAGTTTTTTCTTGGGCATTTTCGGCTGCGCCGAAACCGCCGTGCCGCCCCGCGTTTGCGGCGAGGCCCTCTTTTTTGGATCTGGCGAGTGCCAACCGCCCGCTTAGCACCCCGTACTATCGATGATTAAAATAGGCCCCAGGCGGGCGAAGCCCGCCTGGGATAGGTTCTTATCCTGGACTCCGCCGGAATCGGTGAGGATCAACGTCGAGCGGTCCATCAGCCAGACGAATTCTGGATAGGGCGCCGGTTCGAGGAGGTGTACGTTGGGCAGGCCCGCCAGCAAGCGCTGCGGGCAACATTGTGTCCCATTTGACAAAATTATCAAGAACGGACATAATTCCGCGCATTGAAGTGCTTGGGAAGCCAACCATGCCCTATACGGTCCATCTATCCAAAGCGCTGAGGAAGGCAGGTTGGAAAGTCAGGGTGTTTGATAGTGAGGTCGGCCCGGAAGAGCCGCATTTCACGATTCTCCATAAGATGGTCATGTGGCGTGTATCGCTTCGCACGGGGGACTTTCTTGCGCCGGAAGGCGGGAGGTGGAAGGACATTCCCAATGAAGTCATCGACGCGATCAACGACGAAACGAACCAGACACAGATGAAAGCGTACTGGGACAAGGGAAATCCACACAATCGTGTCAAGAGTGAAGGCAATGAGCAAAACGGCTAGGAAACAGACGATCGAATCAGGTTGGGAGTTTATCGTACTTGATTCCGGCCGGCGCTTCCCGGCGCGGTTGGGAATGGCCCGGACGTGCTGGGTCAGAAATATCGCGAAACTCTACGACGCATTCATTCGGTCGCCGGATGAGTGTGTTTGGATCGTGACTCCGCATTGGACGGAACGGCTTCTCAAAGCGGCATCGGCTCATTTTTTAAGGCATCAGGAGAGGGCAAGATCTCTTGGTGACCTGTTGATGCTGGCACCACCTCGAAACGAGCTCGTTCCATCCTTGCACAGTTACTTCCGAAGGGTGGTGGGAGAAGTGCCCTCGTTCAAGATTCTGCCAACCGATCCATTAGCGGAGGTTCTCGCAAGTGACAAACGGGGAGATCTTTTCATTGGAGGGATCGTAGATGAGGGGAGCGAGACCCTCACATTGGCCCGTGGCAATTTCGGAAGGATCACGGTTCCTCTGTCGATTTTTCGGGCGGCTGGCCCAACCAAGCCTGATTTTCAACGATTTGAGTTGGATGATTACGGCTATACGATTCGGTTCGGTGACTACGAGGCTTCGGCGCATTCGGTGCTTTTCGGCGTCGATCCCGACTATCGTCGTCGAATCAATAAGCAGCGAAAGGCCGAGGAGAGAGGATTCGGCCCCTCATTGCGGCGACTGCGCCTCCTCCGAGGACTGTCCAGAAACGACATTCCGGGAATTGCATCAAAGACCATGGCCAGGATTGAACGTGGCGAGACGGACAAACCGCACGGAGAAACGCTGAGTCGAATTGCCAGCGTGCTCGACGTGAGCCCGGAGGAAATCGAGTCCTACTAACCCGGCTTAAAGCCTGGTCTGCTAAAAAGTCGGGATTGCGATCGGTTCGCCATTGTACCGGATTTATTCCGCCACAGACACGCACCAAGCCCCTTCGGGATCGGCACCAACGCGACAAACCTCGCCGTCTCGACGGCGGAAAAGCGGCACGGCTGCCACGCGCCACCGGCCACGCGCGACGCTTCGCGTTGCGAAAAAACTGGCAACACCGTACCTTTACCCGACGAAAGCTTCGGCGCGGGTGCCACAGATGGGCGTTGCGGCTGAAGAAGTCTTAACGCATCCCAAGCCGGGCAATCCGCCGAGACGGATTTCCTTGTCGGTACAGGTACGGTTTTGCCAGTTTTTTCTTGGGCATTTCCGGCTGCGCCGAAACCGCCGTGCCGCCCCGCGTTTGCGGCGAGGCCCTCTTTTTTGGATCTGGCGAGTGCCAACCGCCCGCTTAGCACCCCGTGCTATCGATGATTAAAATAGGCCCCAGGCGGGCGAAGCCCGCCTGGGATAGGCTCTTATCCTGGACTCGTCATCGCTGGCGTAGTATCATCAGGCGGCTTTCCGGCCCACGTCGCTTCCGGCGGCGAAGTGCTCGAGCACCAGGCTCACGATCCGTTCGGCGGCACGGCCGTCGCCGTAGGGGTTGATGTCGAGTTGCCGCGAGCGATAGGCCGCAGGGTCGGTCAAAAGCAGGCCGGCGCGGCTGACGATCTTGGTGGCGTCGGTGCCGACGAGCTCGACGGCCCCGGCTTCGAGCGCCTCGGGCCGTTCCGTGGTGTCGCGCATCACGAGCACCGGCTTCTTCAAGGAAGGAGCTTCCTCCTGGACTCCGCCGGAATCGGTGAGGATCAACGTCGAGCGGTCCATCAGCCAGACGAATTCTGGGTAGGGCGCCGGTTCGAGGAGGTGTACGTTGGGCAGGCCCGCCAGCAAGCGCTGGACCGGCTCGCGCACGTTGGGGTTCAAGTGGACGGGGTAGACGAACTCGACCTCGCCGAACCGCTGGGCCAGCGTGGCGATCGCTCGGCAGATATTCTCCATGCCGCCGCCGAAGTTCTCGCGGCGATGACCGGTGACGAGCACCATCCGGCGCTCGCCGAGCGCGGCGTATTTGCGCCGCCAAGGGGCGCCGCGGCCTCGCTCGCGGTCGACGGCCCAGAGCAAGGCGTCGATCACCGTGTTGCCGGTCACATGCACGGTTTCGGCCGCCACGCGCTCGGCCAAGAGGTTGTCGGCGGCGCGTCGCGTGGGGGCGCAGTGCAGCGCGGTGACCAGGCCGGCCACGCGGCGGTTCATTTCCTCGGGCCAGGGGGCCTGCATGTCGCCCGTGCGCAAGCCCGCCTCGACGTGTACGAACGGAATCCGCCGGTAAAAGGCCGCCAAGGCGGCGCACATCACGGTGGTCGTGTCGCCCTGGGCCACCACGCAATCGGGCCGGTAGCGTGCCAGCACCTCGTCGAGACCCGTCAGGCAGCGGCCCGTCAGCTCGGCCAGCGACTGGTTGGGTCGCATCAGGGCCAGATCGACGTCGGCCTCAATGCCGAAATAGTCGGTCACCTGGGCCAGCATTTCGCGGTGCTGGCCGGTGAGGCACACGATCGGTTCGATTTCTTCAGGCCGCCGGCGGCACTCATGGACCACCGGGGCCATCTTGATCGCCTCGGGGCGCGTGCCGAATGTCAAGAATGCTCGAAAACGGTGCATGGTGAGCAAACTCTGGATGGCAAAGGAATGTTGTCGTGGCCAGATTGACGGCCGCCATTATGGAATTAATACCTGAAGCCCATTACTGCGCCTAGCCGGGATGTGATGTACTGCGTCCATTGGACTGCCAGGTTCGCCTTGCCCAGCCCCCTAGTTTCGAGTAGAATCCGCCGATTCGCTGGTTCCAAACCCGATTTCGCCGATACAAAGCGGCGGGGGCGGGGTTTAATTGGGATTGTGCCGAATGGCATCGCATCAGGATAAGCGCAACTCGTTGTGGGATAAGGGTGAAGCATAGCTTTGGCGTGGACCTATTTCCTTCGGCGATTGACGAATGCGCCTATTCGCGAGGCGCTGGAGAGGCTCGATCAACGCACCCAACAGCTTTCAGGACAGGTCGAATCGTTGAGCGCCGATCGAATCGGCGCCTCCGACCAGTTGTCGGCGCTACGCGCGGAATTCAACCATACGGCCGCCGTCGCCGCCGAGACGTCACAGCGTTTGCACGCGGAATTGGCCGAATTCCGGTCGATGCTCCAGTCGGTGGTCGATCGGCCATCGTTGGAAGAGGCAATTCGACTACAAGCGGACGAGTTGGCCATCGTCCGCAGTGAATTGGCCGGGTTGAAAGCCGAACTCCTGCCCTGGGCCGGTAGCAACATCCCGATTTACCTGACTCCGGAGGTTCGACCAGCGGCAAAGCCTCAGCGCGGCGCCAGCCGCCACCGGATCGTCGTCTGTTCGTTACCCAAAGCGGGCACTTACTTCCTGGCCGAGGTGCTGTCGCGAATGGGTTGCGTGGCGACCCAACTGCACCTTTCACCGGGCCATTTCACCGATTACCGTTGGGCGACGCGCAAAGAAGCGCGAGAGTAGGGTGTTGAAAATTTGGTCTTGACAGGGAAAGTTTTTCACGAAGGTTTTGTGTCGTCTGGATCGCTGCCGCCGGCGAATGCTAGCCGGCGACGACTCAACGATGAGACGCCGAAGGTCAAACGCCGGAGCGTCTCGAATGTTTTGACGCGCATCGCGCTCAACGC
>DATKSN010000134.1:0-8994 GCA_035531595.1 Pirellulales bacterium
ACAAAACGGCGGCGAAGCGAAAAAAAACGACTTCCGAATACCCCATGACGTCTGAGCGAGCCGCGAAAGCGGCATCCAATTGCCGCGCCACCCTTCGCCCTACCCCACGCTCTTTTGGATCTCTTTGGGAGGGGTTTCGGAATCGTTTTTTTTCGCAAAGCGCAGCGGCTCGGCGGGCGCTTAGTCTTCGTACCCCGGACGTTCGGTCGCGCCACGTTCGCGCTCGAGCGCCCGCGTCATTGACGAAATCGTCACATACCCGGCGACGGCGTCTGCGCGCCCAAGCTCTTCAATCGCGCTGTCCGCGCCCAGGACGCCGGCGATCCATTCGCGCGCCCGAGGATCCCCCGCGCGCGTCTGGACCGTCGCTGATTCGACGAGGCGCTCCCACGCGGCGGGGGTGACGACATCAAAGACCACGGACCAATAATTCGCTTCGTCGGGCTCCCTCGTCGCGCGCGCCGGCGCGTCTTGTGGCGAAGGAACCGTACCTTTACCCGACGAAAGCTTCGGCGCGAGCGACACGCCTGCGCGCTGCGGAGGAAGAAGTCTTAACGCGTCTAAAGCCGGGCAATCCGCCGAGACGGATTTCCTGGTCGGTACAGGCGCGGTTTTGCCAGTTTTTCCGTGCGCAGTTTCGGCTGCGCCGAAGCCGCGGTGTCGCGGCGAAGGGTGGCGCGGGGAGACGCCGCCGCTTACGCGGCTTGCTCAGACGTCGTGGGGATGTCGAAGATCGCGTTTCTCCGCGCCTTCGCAAGAAGTCAGGCCGTGGACGGCCTGGCATGGTAGAACAAACGCGCCGATTTCCGCACATCCGACAGGAACCTTGATCCATGCCACCGACCGAACAGGACATTGCCAAGCTCGAAGACCGGCTCAAGGCCGCTCACGGTCAGGCGGACTCGTTGCTCGTCAAACTACAGGCCATCAAGTCGGTCACGGACCAACTGCCCGGCCCCGAGTTTCTGGACGAATTGGAAACTCGCTTGGACTCGATCAGCCGGAAATGCGCCGCGATTCAGGGTCCCGCGCCGGCATCGGCGGACGGCGGCGCGCCCACGGCCGACGACTTGACGCTCTTGGCCGCGCGGCTTGGGGAAATCATCGGCGGACTTCAGCAATTTGCCAAGGCGGCCGAGCAGTTGGCCGAGGAAGTGGACGCCGAGGGAAGTAGGCACTAACACCACTAACCACCACTCCCTTCCCTGCCTTCCCTGCCTCTTGCTTGACCTTGCGGCCGGCATCGCGGAGAATGAGGCTGGTGGGAAAATCCAAGTACGCTCAGGAGCCTTATCATGCCACAAGCCATCGTCGATCCGGGCGAGATGCGCCGTTTCGCCCATGCCCTGAAAACCTTCAACGGCGATTTGCAGAACCGGATGCAGGTACTGCACGGCCAGTTGGGCGGGCTAAGCCAAACCTGGCGCGATCAGGAAAACTTGAAGTTCACCGCGGAGTTCGAACAGACGATGGTCGCCATTTCGCGATTCATCGAAGCGAGCAACGAGCATATTCCCTTCCTGCTGCGGAAGGCCGAACGGATCGAAGAATACATGCAACAACGCTAAGGAGCGAGTATGAACGGCCAGGCAAGCGTCCATTCGATCGCGGCCCTGGAGGCATTCAAGACCGCGTTAGTCAAGTTCGAGACCGAAGGCCGCGAAACCCTGTCGGTCAGCGACATGGACGTGCGCCGCGGCCTCGATTGGTTCCAGAACGATTTGCTCAAACAGTGGCAGAGCGAGGTCCGCCGCCGCGAAGAGGCCGTGGGCCACGCCAAGGCCGACCTCGAGCGCTGCCGAATGCAGAAGTTCGGCGATCGCAGGCCCGACTGCACCGACCAACGCGTGGCCCTCAAAAAAGCCCAAGCGCGGCTCGATGAGGCCGAGCAGAAGGTGAAAGCCGTCAAGAAGTGGAGCCGCGTGCTCGAGGATGAGGCCGAAGAATACCGCAGCCACTCGCAAGAACTGAACAACACGCTCGCCGGCGAGTTGCCCAAGGGTATCCACGATCTGAATCGCATGCTCAACGCGCTCGACGCCTATATCGGCTTGTCGGCGCCCGGCGGCGCCGCCGATGCGAGCATGGCTAGCAGTATGGCCCAAGGCGGCGTGGCGGGCCAAGACGGCGCGGCGGGCCAAGACGGCGCGGCGAAGCCGGCCGACCCTGCCGTCGCCGGCGAACCCGCGGCCGCCGCGGCCGCCCAGGAGGACCGCCGATGAGAGTCGACTTGACCGCCGGTATCGGCCGCATGCAGGATGCCATGAAAACGATCCGTGTCCGCTGGGACGAGACCAAGGAGGTCTGGACCGACCAGCGCAGCGCGGAATTTGAAGCCACGTATATCGAACCGTTGGAACCGCAGGTCCGCATGACGATGGACAAGCTCCGCCGCCTGGCCCAGGTGTTCAACCAGGCCTGCCAGGAGTGTACGTGAGCCATGCCTGAGAGCGAGTTGATCGCGCGGCAACGCCGCATCCTGTCTGACGTCGCCCAACTGGTCGTCGCCCGCGACGACGACCGCGCCGAGAAGGAGTTGGCCGCGAAACTCGGCGTGCTCGAAGCCGAGTTTCGCGAAGCCGGCGAGGCGCTGCGTGGTGGCCACGACGCCGAGTTGGCCTCCGCCGAGGAGGCCTTTCAGGCGGAGCGCCAGCGCGTGACGAGCGCCGTGCAGAAGGCGATTGACGAGGTCCAGTCGACGTACCGCCAGGTCACCGAGCAGGCCCTGGCCGAATGCGAAAAGGAGCGGGCCGCGGCCGAACACGATTGCGAGAACTCGCTGTTTGAAATCGCCGGCATGTCCGAGGCCGGCGAAAACGGGCTCAAGTCCAAGTACGGAGACATCGAAGGGGGCACCGATTCCACGGCGGCTGGGATCGAGTCGCGCCGCGCCGAAGCCAAACGGCTCTTGAAACTCCATCGCAAGGCGGCCTATGCCGACCGTCCCACGCCGGCGGTCAATCCCCTGCCCGCCAACGTCGATCCGCGGCAAGCCATTTCCGAAACATTCAAGGTAGCCGACGAAAGGCTCAAGGAGTTGGCCGCTCTCAAGTCGCCCAAGTGGTGCGGCTTCGGCACGCTGGTTATGTTCTTCTTGTTTTTCGCCGCCGCCTTCGCCGCGGGTGCCTGGTTCGCGACCAAGGGCGATCCGATCATGACGGCCGCCGTGGGCGGCGGTGGCGGGCTGGTCTTGTCGTTCTTGATCTGGATCATCATCCGCTCGACGGCCGCCGGCCATGTCTGGGCCGGTTACGCAGCGGTGGCCTACGCGCTCGATACCTGTGAACTGGCCCGGCAACTGTGGCGGCGGAAAGCCGGCGAAGCCTACAAAAAGGAGCACGCCGCGCTCCTCAAGCGCCGCCAACACGACGACGCCAAGGCCGAGGAGACTCGCGCCATGCGAATCGCCCAGGCCAACGCCACGCGCGACGACATTGCGAAAAAGGCCAAGGACAAACTCGACCGCAACCTGGCCGAGCTCACCCGCCGCCGCGACGTGGCGCTGGAAAAAAACGAGAGCCAGATCAAGCCCAAGCGAGTCGAGGTGCCGAAGCGCCGCGACGAGGGATTGAGGCAGATCGCCGAAAAGCACCGCCAATCGCTCGAGGCGGCGCGCGGCGCCGTCGCCGACGAGCGGCGGCGGCGCGTCGAGCAATGGCGGCGGGAGCTGGCGCGCATCGAGGCCGAGAGCGACGACATCGCCCAGGAGTGCGCGCGCTGGTTCCCCGACTGGAATGGGTTGATGAGCGATGCCTGGAAGCCCACGACCACGCCGCCGCCGGTGATCCAGCTTGGCCGCTGGGAAGTCGGGCCGCGGCAGTTCATCGAAGAAAAACCGCGAGACGACCATACGCCAGTGGAATTGGACGCGTTGGCCGGCATGGGCCGCCCCGACGAGGAGGCCGATCATGAGCACGACATCGGCAAGCTGCCGGTCATCCGCCAGCCGGCCCTGGTGACGTTTCCCGACCAGAGTTCGCTGTTGTTCAAGGCCCAAGGCGCGTCGCGCGACCGCGCGGTGGAGATCATGCAGTCGGCGATGCTGCGTCTGGCGACCACGGTGCCGCCGGGCAAGGTGCGCTTCACGGTGATCGACCCCATCGGCCTGGGACAGAACTTCGCCGCCTTCATGCACCTGGCCGATTACGACGAGCAGTTGATCGGGGCACGCATCTGGACCGAGTCGGCCCAGATCGAGACGCGGCTGGCCGACCTGACCGAGCAGATGGAGGTGGTGATTCAGAAATACCTCCGCAACGAATTCGAGACGATCGAGGCTTACAACGCCGAGGCCGGCGAAGTGGCCGAGCCGTACCGGTTTCTGGTGGTCGCCAACTTTCCGGCCAATTTCACCGAAGCCTCGGCCCGCCGCCTGGTGAGCATCGTCTCGAGCGGGCCCCGTTGCGGCGTCCACTGCCTGATCAGCGTCGATACCAAACAGCCCATGCCGCCCGGCTTCAAGATGGCCGACATCGAGCAGAACTGCGTCAACTTCGTCTGGCAGGACCAGAAGTTCGCTTGGAAAGAGGCCGAGTTCGGTCGTCTGCCGCTTTCGCTCGATCAGCCGCCGAACGTCGAGTTGTTCTCGGAGATCGTTAAGCGCGTGGGGGTCAGCGCCAAGGACGCCAGCCGTGTCGAGGTGCCTTTCTCGATGATCGCCCCCAAGCCCGAAATCTGGTGGACCGGCGACACCCGCGGCGGAATTCGCGTGGCGCTCGGCCCCGCCGGCGCCACCAAGCACCAGCACCTCGAGCTGGGCAAGGGAACCTCGCAACATGTGCTGGTGGCCGGCAAGACCGGTTCGGGCAAGTCGACGTTGCTCCACACGTTGATCACCAACCTGGCGTTGCTCTACAGCCCGGACGAGATCGAACTATACCTCGTCGATTTCAAAAAGGGGGTCGAGTTCAAGAACTACGCCACCCACGCGCTGCCGCACGCGCGCGTGGTGAGCGTGGAAAGCGACCGCGAGTTCGGCTTGAGCGTCTTGGAACGGCTCGACGCCGAGTTGCGGTCGCGCGGCGAGAGGTTCCGCGACACCGGCGCGCAGGACGTGGCCGGCTACCGCAAGGCGACCGGCGAGAAACTGCCGCGGATCATGCTGATCATCGACGAGTTCCAGGAGTTCTTCGTCGAAGACGACAAGCTGGCCCAGCAGGTGGGCCTGCTGTTCGACCGCCTGGTGCGGCAAGGCCGCGCCTTTGGGGTCCATGTGCTGCTGGGCTCGCAGACGCTGGGCGGGGCCTATTCGCTGGCCCGCACGACGCTGGGCCAGATGGGAGTGCGCATCGCGTTGCAGTGCAGCGACGCCGACGCGCACTTGATCCTCAGCGAAGAGAACATGGCGGCCCGCTTGTTGTCGCGCCCCGGCGAGGCCATCTACAACGACGCCGGCGGCCTGCCCGACGCCAACCATCCTTTCCAGGTCGCCTACCTTTCCGACGGCGTGAAAGAGCAGTACCTGGAAAAGCTGCGCGATTTCGCCCGCGCCAAGAACGGCGATGTGACGTACCCCCAGATCGTCTTCGAGGGCAACGTGCCGGGCCAATTGGACAAGAACACGCGGCTCGACGAGTTGTTGCGCGCCGACGGTTGGCCCGCGGCCAGCGCCAAGCCGGCGGCGTGCTGGCTGGGCGACCCGGTGGCGATCAAAGACCCCTCGGCGGCCCTCTTGCGGCGGCAGAGCGGCTGCAACCTGCTGCTCATCGGCCAGAACGACCTGCAAGCCGGCGGCATCTTGGCCGCCGGCCTGATCAGCCTGGCGGCGCAATACCCGCCGTCGGCCCCCAACGGCCAAGAGTCCAACGGCGATGCGACCAGCGATCAGGCGAGCCGACCCGCTACGCAGGTGCCCCGGCGTAAGCCCCCTGTTGACGATGCCAGCGACCCAGAGACCGCGGTGGCTGGGGCAGAGCGTCAGCGATGCCCCGCTGCGACCAACGGCCAGGGCGGCACGCGCTTCTTCATTCTCGACGGCACGTTGCCCGAGGCCAAGAACGCCGGTTACTTCGCCAGGCTCGCCGCGGCGCTGCCGCACGAGACGCTCGTGGCGGTGCCACGCGACACCGCGGCGGCGCTCAACGTGGTGGCCCAGGAGGTCGCCCGGCGGCAGCAAGCCGGACAGACCGACGCGCCGCCCTGGTATCTGGTGATTTACGATTTACAGCGGTTTCGCGACTTGCGCAAGAAGGAAGACGACTTCGGCTTCTCGCGGGGGGGCGAGGGCGAGGTGGCCAATCCCTCGCAGCAGCTCACCACGATCTTGCGCGAGGGACCGGTGCTGGGAATCAACACGCTCGTCTGGTGCGACACGCTCAACAACTTGCAGCGGACGTTCGACCGGCAGGTGATGAAGGAGTTGGAGTTGAAGGTGCTGTTCCAGATGAGCGCCAACGATTCGAGCAGCCTGATCGACTCGCCCATTGCGAACCGGCTGGGCGAGCAGCGGGCGTTGTACTTCTGCGAAGGCGAAAACGTGTTGGAAAAGTTCCGGCCCTACGATTTGCCGCCCGAAGAGTGGCTGGCCTGGGTCGAGCGGCAGTTGCACTCGCGACAGCCGGCCGTCGCGACGTAGACCTTCTTAAGGCCTTACGGGCGCGGCGAACTTTTAGGGCCTTTCTGAAAACCGCCGTTGTGGTGCGAGGCGTCGCGCCTATACGTGCTTCCTGGGTTGGGGCCAGGGGGTGTCGGAAAATTCGCCGGATTTCAGGGAGATTGCGGCATGGATGATCACGATCAGCGATTCAAGACGCTGTTGCAATTGTTTTTCGCCGACTTCCTGCGGCTGTTCTTCTCCTCTTGGGCGGAGCGATTCGACTTCAAGCACATCGAGTGGCTCAACCTGGAGGTCTTTGCAGACCCGCCTAAGGGACGCCGGCGGACGCTCGACCTGGTCGCCAAGCTGCAGGCGCGAAAATCGGTGCGAACGCCGCCGGCTGGGACACGGCAGCAGTGGCTCGCGCTGGTCCACGTCGAGATCGAAGGCCGCGACCGGGTCGCTCCGCTACGGCCGCGGATGTGGAAGGCGTACCACTATCTCCGTGACAAGTACGACTTGCCGGTGCTTCCCATCGGCGTTTACTTGCGGGTCGGCCTGGACGGCATAGGCACCGACGTCTACGAGGAGCACTTCTGGGAATTTCGGCCAGTGCGATTCGAGTACCTCTATGTTGGCTTGCCGGCCTTGGATGGATTACAATACGTTACTGGCGACAACTGGCTGGGGGTGGCGTTGTCGGCGTTGATGCGGGTGCCGGAGGAGCGGCAGGTTTGGCTCGGTGCCCAAGCGCTACGACGGATCACCGAGGCGCCGCTGACCGAACAGCAACGCTACTTGTTGGGCGAATGCGTGCAGGCGTATTTGCCCTTCGACGAATCGCAGTGGGACGAATTCAACGAATTATTGAACACGAAGCCTTACGAGGGGGTAAAGAAAATGCGCGCGACATGGTTCGATCAGGGCGTAGCCAAGGGTCGCGAGGAGGGACGGCGCGAATCGCTGCGAGAACTGTTGGAACAACGTTTTGGCCCGCTCAGTAAGCCGATCCGGCAACGCCTGCAATCTCTTCCGACGGAGCGGCTGGAAACGCTGTTTAAGCAGGGACTTCGAGCCAAGTCACTCGGCGACCTGGGGCTGGAAGGCGATCGATGACAAGCGCCAGCACCTCGCGCGTAGCCGCGGGGGCTCAAGGTGCAGTGCGGACCAAAATAGCTCGCGGTTGGTGACGGCGTGACGCCGAAAGTCTTTTTTGGAGGTGGAGAATGGGATCGTTTGGCAAAGCGTTTGGCGGCTCGTTCGGCTGTATGGCAGGTGCTATGCTCGTTCCGCTCGGGGTTCTTGCCCTTTTATGCGGTGGGTGCCTCTTTGCGCTCCAGGGACCGGTACAAGAAGCGCGCGAGGCAGCGCGTGAGCAAGAGCGCAAGACCACTTCAGCGGCAGCCGAAAAGACTGCGTTGAACCCGAATTCCACGCCGGAATCCGCCAACGCGGAAAGAAACACGACGCAAGACGTTGATGACGCCAAGCATGAATCAGAGCACCTACCGCTGCTCAACGTCACTGGCATGGCGGGCAAGGCGCCCGACGAGGTTGAGGCTATCTTGGGCATTGCGAAAGGCACGATTCCAGCCAACTCGGATCTCTATCCCGAGGACTCGCCCGGCGAATACAGGGAGTACCGCTTTGATTGGCTTGGCGTAACGGTTGAGTTTTATCGAGGGAGAGCTGTCGGCGTGGTTGTGGACATGCAAGATCATCCGACGCGGACGGTGTCAGAAGCGCTGCGCCTCATCGGTCTTTCGGAACAGGAGCTTCAGCAGACATTCGACACGCCTGCCGTTGCGAAAACCAGATTTGGATTCCGCAAGTGGGTTGGCGCCGCAAACGGCGTTGTTTTCAAGACGCTCATTGCGACCCAAGAGAAATCAGGCGCATGGGTGCAGGTGTCAGTTGAGTTCGACCGGTCAAAATTGCCGCGAGCCTCGCGAACCGCCGGCGCCGAGCTGCCGGACAAACCGTCCGAGCCCGAGTTTGAAGCGCATTTTCATGTGTTCTTCAAGAATGGGACCAACAAGCCCGTGCATGCCTACGTAGAAGAAGGTTCAGCTTACGTCTTCACGGGAACCACCGGCGGCAAGGGAAAATACCCAAAGTCGATGATCGACAGAATCGAGCCGGTCATCAGCCCAGATACCATGCCGCAAGGCATGCGGACGTGGCGAGACGCCCTTGGCGCCCATGAAGCGCTCGCCGAATTTGTCTCGCTCGAAAATGGCGTGGTTCGGTTGCGGAAACTAAATGGCAAGACGGTCGAAATGCGGCTGGAGCGCCTTAGTGAGGATGACCAGGAATTCATGTAGCCGTCCAATCTATAAAACTGGCGCTGCGGAGATTTCTGATTTCAGGTAAAGGTTCGGCATGGATGCCGCTGAACAATTCAAACAGGACGTGCGCGATGGTCGGATCGGGGCCGACCGGGTAATCGACCTGTTCAT
>DATKSN010000135.1:0-30967 GCA_035531595.1 Pirellulales bacterium
TCTGGAAACGGCGTCCCGCGCGAGACGCGGCTGGCGAGGTCCATGAGGAGCAGGCTGGTGCCGGCGCCTGGCTCGCCGGCCACGAGCGTGAGTTGGCCCAGGGCCACGCGGCCCGGCCAGAGCCAAAGGGTGGGGCAAATCTCGATGTCGCTGAGCCGGCGGACTTCCGGCGGGGCGAGCGGCGGGGGCGGATCGACGCGGTTGGTTTTGTTGATGGGCATGGCAGGGTGTGGGGTTGGAGGTTAGGCGGCGAGCGGGGGGCGTTAGCCCCCTGTTTGTTAATTTTTTTTTGCGTTTAGCAACTCCATGTTAGCAAGAAATCAAGTGCAATCCTGAACGGGCATGCGTATTTCCCGGAGATTTTGAGGCAGTGCTGGGATGACGGGCGAGCGGTTTTTGCTGGCAAGCCGTCGATCTGGTCGTTTTCGAGGCGTATCGAGCCCTTTTTGAGCGAAAATGGGAGGTGGGAACTCGCCTAAAACCACTTGCGGATGGCCCAGCGCCGCAGTGACCAGGAAATCCCCATCCTCGGCGGCGGCGTATAATGAAGTGCGTCGCGGCACGTCGCCGCCCTGATTTCGACCACGCTCAACGGTTCGCCGCGGGCGTCAAAGTACACTGCTTCCACTCGCTGCGCCAGGTCTTCTGGCGGTTTCCCTCGCTACGGTTTCTCAACCGCCGCAACCACCGCAAGTTGCTCGTCGTCGACGACCAGATCGCCTATTTTGGCGGCATGAACATCGTCGATCAAAGCGGCGCGGCCGCGGCCGGGCGTGAACTGCCGGCGTCGGCCGGCTGGCGCGACGTCCACGTGCGCTTGTGCGGGCGGCGGCAGTCGCGGATCGCCGCCGCGTTCGATCGGCTGTGGCGGCGCGTTCATGGGCGGCGCCGCCGGCGATGGCCGCTCAAGGAGATGTTGGCCGGCGAGGGGGAAGGTCTCTACTTCTTCGACTGCCGGCCGCAGTTCGAGCACCGCCGCGCGACGCGCGTGCTGGCGCCCTTGTTGCGGCGGGCGCGGCGCTCGATCACGCTGTCGATGGCCCCGTGACGACCGAGCGCCGCCGGTAGGAGCGTGGGAACAAGCAGCATCCTTGACACCTGTTCGATTCTGAGCAATGCTAGAGATTGCCGAGGGTGCCAGGATCGCCATGACGCCAAGCCAAGCCGCGAATATGGTCCTGAGAGGACAAGGCCCTCCGGGAATTGATCGAATAGATGCACCACGCACGACCGGCGAGCAGTGGCATGCCCACTTGGCGCCGGGCCAAGGTTCGCCGGCAATCAACATCGATGGAACTTGGAAGCACGGGCCGGGCATCTTGACTAACAGGCAAGCTGAATTCCTGCGCAAGGCCGGATGGAATGTATGACCACGAGCCGACATGAATCGTTACTGTGGCGGGTGCTCGCCAAGCAGCATCTGGCCGATTTCTCACAATTCTATGCAGCCGGCTTCTTCGACGAGGTCCCGTTTTACTCGCGCTACGCCGACGTGGACTTCCTGAAGAAGCTGGGAATCGCCAAGGCCAACGCCCTCTTGATCGAGTTCAGCCTCAAGTACCTGAACGCGCTGACGGCCTACGATACGCCGCGGGCCCCGTTCCTGGCGGCGATTACCGTGCGAGAATGTGGGAAACGCGATCTGCTTGTGCCACATCTGTTCGTCTGCCATGCAGAATGCGAGGAGCACCTGAGAGGCCAACTTGTCTTGCATTCCACCACCTCGTCGTTCGGGGCGGCGCTGGGCCGCCGTGTAGACGCGGCCAGGCCGAGTGTCTATCAGGTGCTGGAGGAGGACTTGACCGTTCCTGGCCAGGTGCGCGCGTTCATTGGGCATCGGACACCGATGCATCCTCAATCAATGCCGATCGATTTCTTTCTGACGGGTGCGACGCCCGCCGTGGCCGTCACTTCGATTTGATCGCCCCCTCGCGCAGGGCGGGATGGTTGGCATTGCCGTCGACGTCGACAAGGGCCAACTTGCGGAATTCGTTGTAGTGCCGCGTCCAGACTTGCTCCAACTCGCGCGCTTTGTCTGGCTGCCGCGCGGCGAGATCGTTCATCTCGGCGCGGTCCTGGGAAAGATCGTACAGTTCCCAGGGCGCTTTTTCGCCGGCGGCGACCAACTTCCAATCGCCGATGCGGATCGCCCGATTGCCTTCGTGCAGCCACCACAGATATTCGCGCGGCGCGGCGCCGTCGTTGGCCAGCGCGGCAACGAGGCTTTTGCCGGGGGGCGGCGGTACGGGCTTGCCTTGCCACGTTTCGGGCCGTTTGCCGCCCGCGATTTCAAGAATCGTCGGCACGAGATCGATCACGTGGCCCGGATGGCGCCGCAGCTCGCCGCGGGCCGCGATTCCCTTGGGCCAATGCGCGATCAGCGGCGTCGAAATGCCTCCTTCATGAACCCAGGTCTTGTGGCGTCGAAACGGCGTGTTCGACACCGTCGACCAGCCCGGCCCCAGGCACAGATGGGTGGCGGCCGAGCCGGGCGGCGCCGTCGGATCGTGCCCATCGTCGCGGACCATGATTTCCGCGCTGGCGCCGTTGTCGGAGAGAAAGAGAACCAGCGTGTCGTCGAGCGCCTTCATCTCGCGCACCTGATCGAGCACTCGGCCGATTTCACGGTCCATGCGGTCGACCATCGCGGCGTGAATGGCCATCTTGTCGGCCTGAAAGGCGCGTTGCTCCTCGGTCAGCTCGCTCCAGGCCAGGGGCCGGTTGACCTCGCCGGGACCAAGCCGCTTGAGCGCGTCGGGGAAATCGTAGGGCGGCCCGACGTCGCGCCCGGGCGGAGACAGCGTGGTATCGACGATACCCATTTTTTTCATCCGCTCATAACGCCGGCCGCGAACCGACTCCCATCCATCGCGATATTTGTCGCGATAGCGAGCGATGTCTTCGGGTGGGGCCTGCAGTGGAAAGTGGGGAGCGTTAAAGGCGAGATATTGAAAAAACGGCTCGTTGGGATGCTCGTGCGCGTGTTCTTTGAGGAACTGAATGGCCTTTTCCGCGATGGCCGTGGTGGCGTAGTAGCCGCTGCCTCGTTCGACGGGCGGCAGTTCGCGGTTGTCTTCGTAAAGCACGCGCGGGCTGAAGTATCGACCCAAATCTTGCACGTAATAAGAACGGTCGAAACCGTCGTCCAGCGGCATCCCATCGACGTGCCACTTGCCGGAGTGATAGGAGCGATAGCCTTGGGGTTTGAGCAACTCGGGCAGCAGGCGCGCCCAGACCGGTCGCAGGCCCCCGCCGCCGCTGGGCACGCCGGGCACGGTATCGCGCCGCACCTGCTGCGCGTAGTAGCCGGTCAGCAGCGCCGCTCGCGTCGGCCAGCAGCGGGCCGTGTTGTAAAACTGCGTGAAGCGCAGCCCGCCGCCGGCGAGCTGGTCGAGATTAGGCGTCTCGATCTCGCCACCGTAGCAGCCGAGATCCGAATAGCCGAGGTCGTCGGCCAAGATACAGATGATGTTCGGCTTGTCCGCCGCCGATGCCAGGCCGCCGCCGAGTCCCAGCAACGCCAGGGAGAGTAGAATCGATTTCATCGGTTGCGACCTCGTATACTTGCCTCCGTGGGGCCGGTGACGGAAAGGCTGGCATGAGCCAAGCCTAGTCCCATAAATGCGATCCTTCTCGCAGTTCTAGACTTCGCCCAACAATTGGCCCCAGGAATCGACGTCAAGCAACCGCTCCGCCAAGGCTTCCAGTCGCGCAAGGTCGGTGACGGATTCCAAAGCCTTTTGCTGCTTCTTAGTCGGGGTCTTGCCGAACTTCTGCCGCCCCTGGTGGACGACGAGCGCTCGCATTCCCTCAGCCCGGCCCTCTTCGCGGCCTTCTTCGCGGATTTCATCAAAGATTGGTGACGTTTTCATGTTCCACCCTCGTAAAGCTTGGTCCCAGGCGGCCCGGCATCCGGCCAGCGAAGCAAAAACTTGCGTCGTCAAACCGAGATCCGCCCGGTCGCGTTCGTCGGTCAAGCGGCGTTCCGCCTCTGGCAGCCAGTCAGCGATTATACCCAGTTCGCCTCCGCCTTGCATCAGCGGAACCCACGGCAAGAGCCACGGGGACGTTATTCCGCCCGCCACATCCGCCACCAGGTTCGATGCGTCCTCTTCCGCGAGGCGGCGCCGCAGGATGGACAGTTCCAAACGACAGCCGTTCTGGTTTGGCAAGGCCACTCGCCGCGCATCGATCCAGGCCTGAAAAGTGAGACGAGGGTTGGCCGAGAGCCAGCGGAAGAATCCGGCCGGTTCGCGTTTCACCAAGTACCTGCCGGCCTTGTCGTAATCGTTCATCCCGCCGAGTCTAAGCGGTCTTTACGGTTAGTGGCAAGTCGCGTGTGGGGCCGCTCGTGGCCAGCCAGGCGCCGCCGGGGCTGATGCTTCCGCGCCTGCGGCTTAAGGTGGACGCTGGCCCTGTTCGTCTCGTTCAGTATCCCGCTGGTTTGGCATATCGGCGCGTTCGGCAAGCGCTGCACCCGCTCGGTGTTCCTGTGCTTGTCGTTCGCACCGCTGCTCGTGGGAGCTTTGGGAAGCATCGATGCCTTAGTGATGATCACGCGCGTGATCGTCGCCACACAGCACCAACCGAGTCCCGCAGAGGTCAGCATCGCCGGCACGCCGGGCGTGCCCGCCATCGTGCTGGCCAGCAGCCAATACGACTCGATGAACAACCGCACGCAGTTCACGGCCACCGTGGCGGGCGTCGCCAATTTCCGGCCTGGTTCAAATGCGGGTGACAAAAGCGGTGTACGCGGCGGAAGCGGATCGCATCCCACAAACGCGACCGACGGGCGCTACGAACAAGACGACCAGAGCGTGATCGAATGTAAATCCCAGGGTGGTACAACGGCATGGACTGCGGGTTGCCAGCCGCGAAGCGGCGACAGAGTCTAGCCTGGGGCGCGTAAGTTCCAGGAAACCTGGGCGTTTCCATGCCGTAAAGCCCTGAAGGGCCCGCACACTACAGATTCGCGAAATACTCATTGGAAGCGATGATCGCGGCGGCCAGCTGCGCGTCGTTCTGACCGGCCTTGAATTCGGCCAGGTTGGCGGCCAAGCCGGCCGAGTCGGCATTGCGGTGCAGGTAGGTCTGGTAGAAGCCGTACGGCACGCCCGTATTATAGGGCTGGCTGACGTGAGCAGGGAAGTTGAGCAAGTCCGTCTGGTACTCGGTGCCGCCGAAGATTTGCGCCGCGACCTGGGCGCGGACGGCCGGATCGGTCAGGTTCAACGCGCCGAATTGGAGCTGCGAGGCCGCATCGACGGGACGGTTCAGCGCATCGGAAAAGAGCGCGGTCAGGAAGCCATTTCCCGTGCCGCCGCCGCGGGAATTGAAGTACTCCACCGAGCTGGCCAAGATCGCGGCGTCGTGTTCCGGGGTACTCGTGATCAGGGCCTGGGAGAAGGCGACCAAGGCCGTGGGGTCGGGGGCGCGGTGGAGGTAGCGCTGGAACAACTCCTGCGTGACGTCGTTGCGGAACTCCAGACTTCCCTCGAAACCGGTCACGATCGCTGTGCGCGTCGTTCCCTGACTCAACAGGTTCTCCCAGTAGCCCATGCCCTGCGGCTCGCCCTGGCGCCCAAGCAGGTCGCGGTAGAGTTGGGCGGCGAAACGCTCGTTGCCGCTACCCAATACGGCCGTCGGGCTCACGGTGGCCGTGCCGCCCCCCTGGTCGTGAATCGAAACCGTCAAGGCGTAGTGCCAGGGGTCGTAGTAGGTATGGCTGCCGGTCACGGTAAACGTGCCGCCGGATCCGGTCACGGTCGCCTGCTGGTCGGCGGTGCTGCCATCGCCCCAATCGATCGTGGCGGTGAAGTCGGAAGCCGGCGCGCTGGTGTTGGCGTCGGTAAAGGTGGCCACGGTCACGTTGACGGCCGCCGCTCCCTGGGCGACCGTCACGTTGACGGGCGAGGCTGAGAGCGATGCGTCGGCAATCTGCGCCGTGCCGGAGGCCGTGGCGACCGCGGTGCCGGGGGAGTTGTCGGCCAGGGTCACGCTGACCGCTTTCGCGCCGTCCTCGGCGTAGGTGTGCGCGCCGCTGACGGTGAATGTTCCGGCGGAGCCGGCCACCGTGCCCGTCGAACTGCCGCCGTCGCCCCAGTTGATCGTGGCGGTGAAATCGGCCGCGGCGGCCGCGGCGTTCACGTCGCTGAAGGTCGCGACCACGCCGTTGAAGGCCTGGCCCTCGGTGGAGGTGATCGAGAGGCCGCTTCCGGTCAGAACGTCGGTATCCGCCACGCTGACGGTGCTCGATTCGCTGGCGGTGGCCGTTGGCACGGCGGAGTTGTCGGTGACCTGCACACTGACGGTCGTGCCGCCTTCGGCCGCGTAGGTGTGGCTTCCCGCCACGGTGTACGATCCGCCCGAGCCGGTCACGGTGCCCGTCGAACTGCTGCCGTCGCCCCAGTTGACCGTGGCGGTGAACTGGCTGGTGCCGGTGGAGGCGCCTGGCTCGCTGAAGGTCGCCACGGTGCCGTTGAACGCCACGCCTTCGCTGGCCGACATCGACGCGGCGGTCACCGTCAGGCCCTGGCCGACGATGTTGGCGGTACTGTTGGCGGTCACTTCGGCCGTGCCCGGCGCGTCGTCGAAGAACGTCACGTTGACGCCTTGCGTGCCCTGCTGGAGGTACGTATGGGAGCCGCTGACCGTAAACGTACTGCCGCTTCCGCTGACGGTGCCCGCCGTCGTGGTGCCATCGCCCCAGTTGATGATCGCCGAGAAGTCGGAGGCGGAATTGAAGTTGCTATTGTCCCGGAACGTCGCCACATTGCCCGAAAAGCTGCTGCCCGCGGTGGCGGCGAACGTCGTGGCCACCGCAAGGAGCTGGTCGCCTTCGCTGATTGTGGCCGTGGTGCTGGCGCTCGCCGTGGCTCCAGTCGTCGCGTTGTCGACGATGGTGGTTGTCGCGGTCAGGGTTCCCTCGTCCTGATAGCTGTGGTTCGCCGTGACGGTGAATTGACCATTGGCGCCGGTCACGGAACCGGTGGCCGTGCCGCCGTCGCCCCAGACGATCGTGGCGCTGAAGTCGGTGGACGCGGCGGACAGGTTCGTGTCGCTGAACGTGGCGATCGTGCCGTTGAACGTCTGGCTTTCGGTCAGGCCGATGGCCGCGACGGCGGTGGCCGCCAGAACATTGGTCGCGGCGACATTCGCCGAGCTGGTGGCGGTGGCCGTCTCCGTGCCGGGAGCGTCGTCGGCGATGCTCACGCCGACGGCCTGCGCGCCTTCGGTGGAGTAGGTGTGCGTGCCGCTCACCGTGTACGCGCCACTGGTCCCGCTGACGGTGCCGCTGCTCGTCGCGCCGTCGCCCCAGGTGATCGTGGCCGCGAAATCACCGGCCACGCCGGCCGTGTTGGTGCTGGAAAAAGTCGCCACCGTGCCGCTGAACGATTGCGCCGCGGTCGGCGTGAACGTGACGGCGGCCGCGGTGAGCGTCTCGGATTGCGCGACGGTGGCGGTGCTGGTGGCGGTCGACGCGATCGCCCCGGTGGCATCGTCGGCGACGACGACGGTCGCATGGAATGTTCCCTCGTCGCCGTAGGTGTGGGTCGCGGTCACGCTGAAGCTGCCCGCCGAACCGCTCACCGAGCCGGTCGAACTGCTGCCGTCGCCCCAGTTGACGGTGGCCGTCATATCGCTGGCCGGAGTGTTGGTGTTCGAGTCCGTGAACGTGGCGACCGTGCCGGTGAACGTGGAGCCTTCGGTGGCGGCGATGGCGGTGCCCGTGGCGGCCAGGGTGTCGGTGTCGGTGACGTTGGCGACGGCGACGACCGTGGCGGCCGGAGCGGGGTTGACTCCGGTTTCGGTGATCAAGATTTTGGGCGCGAAGGCGCCGCCGTCGCTGTACAGGTGCGAGCCGTTGACCGTGAAGCCGCCGGGCGAACCAGTCACCGTGCCGGCGGACGTTCCGCTGCCGTCGCCCCAGTCGATCGTGGCGGTGAACGCTCCGGCGGTCGCAGTGCTGCCGGCGTCAATGAACGTGGCCACGGCGCCGCTGAACGTCGTGCCCATGGTCGCCGTGAACGTCGCGCCGGTGCCGGACAAATCGCCTTCCAGCACGTTCGCCGTGCTGGCGGCGGTCGCCGTCTCGGTGCCGGGAGCGTCGTCGGCGATGCTCACGCCGATGGCCCGCGTGCCGTCGTTGGTATACGTGTGCGTGCCGCTCACCGTGTAGACACCGCTGGTTCCGCTGACGGTTCCGGTGGTTGTCGCGCCGTCGCCCCAAGTGATCGTGGCCGTGAAATCGGCGGCAAGACCGGCCGTGTTGGTGCTGGTGAAGGTGGCCACCGTTCCGCTGAACGATTGCCCGTCGGTCGTCGTGAACGTGACGGCGCCCGCGCTGAGCGTCTCGGATTGCGCGACGGTGGCGGTGCTCGTGACGGTCGACGCGATCGCCCCGGCGGCATCGTCGGCGACGACGACCGTCGCGTGGAATGTTCCCTCGTCGCCATAGATGTGGGTCGCGGTCACGCTGAAGCTGCCCGCCGAACCGCTCACCGTGCCGGTCGAAGAACTGCCGTCGCCCCAGTTGATGGTGGCCGTCAAATCGCTGGCCGGAGTGCTGGTGTTCGAGTCGGTCAACGTGGCGACCGTACCGGTGAACGTGCTGCCTTCGGTGGCGGCGATCGCGGTGCCCGTCGCGGAAAGGGTGTCGGTGTCGGTGACGTTGGCGACGGCCGCGACCGTGGCGGCCGGAGCGGGGTTGACCCCGGTTTCGGTGATCAAGATTTTGGGCGCGAAGCTGCCGCCATCGCTGTACAGGTGCGAGCCATTGACCGTGAAGCTGCCGGGCGAACCGCTGACCGTGCCGGCCGACGTTCCGCTGCCGTCGCCCCAGTCGATCGTGGCGGTGAACGATCCGGCGGTCGCGCTGCTGCCGGCGTCGCTGAACGTGGCCACGGCGCCGCTGAACGTCGTGCCCATGGTCGCGGCGAACGTCGCGCCCGTGCCGGACAAATTGCCTTCCAGCACGTTCGCAGAGCTGGTGGCGGTGGCCGTCTCAGTGCCGGGAGCGTCGTCGGCGATGCTCACGCCGACGGCCTGCGTGCCGTCGGTGGTATAGGAGTGCGTGCCGCTCACCGTGTAGACGCCGCTGGTTCCGGCGACGGTGCCGGTGCTCGTCGCGCCGTCGCCCCAGGTGATGGTGGCCGTGAAATCGGCGGCCAGACCCGCCGTGTTGGTGCTGGTGAAGGTGGCCACGGTGCCGCTGAACGATTGCCCCTCGGTCGCCGTGAACGTGACGGCGCCCGCGGTGAGCGTCTCGGATTGCGCGACGGTGGCGGTGCTCGTGACGGTCGACGAGCTCGCCCCGGTGGCATCGTCGGCGACGACGACGGTCGCATGGAATGTTCCCTCGTCGCCGTAAACGTGGGTCGCGGTCACGCTGAAGCTGCCGGCCGAACCGCTCACCGTGCCGGTCGAACTGCTACCGTCGCCCCAGTTGATGGTGGCCGTCAAATCGCTGGCCGGAGTGCTGGTGTTCGAGTCGGTCAACGTGGCGACCGTGCCGGTGAACGTGGCGCCTTCGGTGGCGGCGATGGCGGTACTCGTCGCGGAAAGGGTGTCGGTGTCGGTGACGTTGGCGGCGGCGGCGAGCGTGGCGGCCGGCGCGGGGTTGACTCCGGTTTCGGTAATCAAGACCGTGGGCGCGAAGCTGCCGCCGTCGCTGTACACATGCGAGCCATTGACCGTGAAGCTGCCGGGCGAACCGCTGACCGTGCCGGCCGACGTTCCGCTGCCGTCGCCCCAGTTGATCGTGGCGGTGAACGCTCCGGCGGTCGCGCTGCTGCTGGCGTCGATGAACGTGGCCACGGCGCCGCTGAACGTCGTGCCCATGGTTGCGGCGAACGTCGCGCCCGTGCCGGACAAGTCGCCCTCCAGCACGTTCGCCGTGCTTGCGGCCGTCGCCGTCTCGGTGCCGGGAGCATCGTCGGCGATGCTCACGCTGACGGCCTGCGTGCCGTCGGTGGTATACGAGTGTGCGCCGCTCACCGTGTAGACGCCGCTGCTCCCGGCGATGGTGCCGGTGGTCGTCGCGCCATCGCCCCAGGTGATCGTGGCCGTGAAATCGGCGGCAAGACCGGCCGTGTTGGTGCTGGTGAACGTGGCCACCGTGCCGCTGAACGACTGCGCGTCGGTTGCCGTGAACGTGACGGCGCTCGCGGTGAGCGTCTCGGATTGCGCGACGGTGGCGGTGCTCGTGACGGTCGACGCGCTCGCCCCGGCGGCATCGTCGGCGACGACGACGGTTGCGTTGAATGTTCCCTCGTCGCCGTAAATGTGGGTCGCGGTCACGCTGAAGCTGCCCGCCGAACCGCTCACCGTGCCGGTCGAGGAGCTACCGTCACCCCAATTGATAGTGGCCGTCAAATCGCTGGCCGGAGTGCTGGTGTTCGAGTCGGTCAACGTGGCGACCGTACCGGTGAACGTGCTGCCTTCGGTGGCGGCGATGGCGGTGGCCGTCGCGGCCAGGGTGTCGGTGTCGGTGACGTTGGCGGTGGCGGCAAGCGTGGCGGCCGGCGCGGGGCTGACTCCGGTTTCGGTGATCAAGACCTTGGCCGCGAAGGCGCCGCCGTCGCTGTACACATGCGAGCCATTGACCGTGAAGCTGCCGGGCGACCCGCTCACCGTGCCGGCCGACGTTCCGCTGCCGTCGCCCCAGTCGATCGTGGCGGTGAACGCTCCGGCGGTCGCGCTGCTGCTGGCGTCGATGAACGTGGCCACGTTGCCGCTGAACGTCGTGCCCATGGTCGCCGCGAACGTGGCGCCGGTGCCGGACAAATTGCCTTCCAGCACGTTCGCCGTGCTGGCGGCGGTTGCCGTTTCCGTGCCGGGAGCGTCGTCGGCGATGCTCACGCTGACGGCCTGCGTGCCGTCGGTGGTATACGAGTGCGTTCCGCTCACCGTGTAGACGCCGCTGGTTCCGGCGACGGTGCCGGTGCTCGTCGCGCCATCGCCCCAGGTGATCGTGGCCGTGAAATCGGCGGCCACGCCGGCCGTGTTGGTGCTGGTGAACGTGGCCACCGTGCCGCCGAACGATTGCCCCTCGGTCGCCGTGAACGTGACGGCGCCCGCGGTGAGCGTCTCGGATTGCGCGACGGTGGCGGTACTCGTGACGGTCGACGTGCTCGCCCCGGTGGCATCGTCGGCGACGACGACGGTCGCATGGAATGTTCCCTCGTCGCCGTAAGTGTGGGTCGCGTTCACGACGAAGGTGCCCGCCGAACCGCTCACCGTGCCGGTCGAACTGCTGCCGTCGCCCCAGTTGATGGTGGCCGTCAAATCGCTGGCCGGAGTGCTGATGTTCGAGTCGGTCAACGTGGCGACCGTGCCGGTGAACGACGTGCCTTCGGTGGCGGCGATGGCGGTGCTCGTCGCGGAAAGGGTGTCGGTGTCGGTGACGTTGGCGGTGGCGGCAAGCGTGGCCGCCGGCGCGGGGTTGACCCCGGTTTCGGTGATCAAGACCTTGGCCGCGAAGGCGCCGCCGTCGCTGTACAGGTGCGAGCCATTGACCGTGAAGCTGCCGGACGAACCGCTGACCGTGCCGGCCGACGTTCCGCCGCCGTCGCCCCAGTTGATCGTCGCGGTGAACGATCCGGCGGTCGCGCCGCTGCCGGCGTCGCTGAACGTCGCCACGTTGCCGCTGAACGTGCTGCCCATGGTCGCCGCGAACGTCGCGCCCGCGCCCGACAAATTGCCTTCCAGCACGTTCGCCGTGCTATTGGCGGTCGCCGTCGTCGAATCGGCGCTGTCGCTCATAACCACGGTGATGGGCGAGCTCCCATCCTCGGCATACGTGTGATTGCCGGTGACGTCGAATACCCCCCCACCGCCGGCGGTGACCGTGCCGGTGGTCGTGCCGCTGCCGTCGCCCCAGTTAATGGTGGCGGCAAATGGCCCCGTGTCGCTCGCCGTGAAAGTGGCCACGGTCCCGCTGAACGCGACCGTTTCGGCGGGGGTGATAGTCACCGCGGCGGGAGTGATGGAAAGCAATGTGCGCGACTCCAGGCCTTCAAGGCTGGGCCGGAGCGTCCGTCGGCGACCATGTGCCGCGCGATCCTGTGCCGCTCGATTCTGTGCCACTCGATGCGTGCCATTAGGTTTCAGCCGCTTACGCAATCTTGAAAGAAACATGACTGGGTACTCCGATCTCTAGGCAATAGACCGCTTGGCGAGGAAACGAGAAATGCACCGACATGCCCTCATGCGAGTGTTAGTTTCCAGCTTAGACAGACGTTACAACGGCGGCAAGCAAATAATTCATATTGTTGGGGTGTTTAGAGGGCTTTCGGGCGACCAGCGGCGGTGCAATTGGTCTTGGCGGAATATCCGCCACGGTCGCCATTCTATACTGCGCGCGGCCCGCGTCGACACTAGCGCGCGGCGCAAACAAGTTAGGTAATCGCTTGCCGCGCTTCGGCGTTGGGTTGTTGTGCAGAATTCCAAGTATCTCATTCTCGGCCGCGTGCGGTATATCTTCGCGGGGTCAGTCATGGTCACGCCCGTCACGCCCCAACTACCGGAGAAGTCGCTCGGCGAGCCCCCACAGGCGTCTTTCGGCCAGATGCTCCCGAATGGTACATCCGCGGCCGGACCAGTGGCGACGAAACTATCGCGCGCCACTGGCGGATTGGCGCGACCGGGACTGGAATCAGAGCAAACGGCGTGCCAGCACGTCAGCAAAGCTTCGCGGCGGGATCAGCCACCAGAGCGGGCGCTTACGAGCCGGACGCTGTTCAAACTTGCAACTCCTGTGTGTTCAAATGATGCACAACGCGTGAGGATCTCATCCCAGCCGTGTACCTGGGGCGCGGCAATTATGATGCCGCTAACGCGGCTTGCTCTCTGGCATGGGGTTATCGGATGTCGGTTTTCCACGCTTCGCTCGCCTGTACTTTTTTGGCCGCCCCGTTGCTGCGCAACGAGGCGGCTTTTTCGATCGCGCGCTCGGATCAGGTGAGTACCATCCGACGCCTACTTCGGTGCCCGGCGCTACGAGGAAACGCGCCCCAGGCGGCGAAGCCGCCTGGGAAATGTTGGGGTCGTTGTAGGCATCGACGATGGCGATCGTCTGGCCGGCGAGTTGCTTAGGTACTGAGCTGCTTCAGGCCAGGGCTGGGTCATGTTGGTTGTCCGCAAGCCAGCCAACCGGCTCCGATGATTCCAATTGTGCCGTTTTTCCGCACGCGGCGCCGGCGGCACGTTTTGTGCAGTGCTCCATGCGACTATCTGGAGTCAGCAAGAAGGAATCCGTAACGATGCCCGCGACGAGCTTGCAATTCAAAGACCTCCTCTGGCCCACTGCGCCCGAGGCTTTCTTTCAAGACTCGTGGGAAAAGCAGCCTTGGGTGGTGGCGCGGGGCGAGGAGCATCCCTACGCGGGGCTGCCGTCGATTGGCGATGTCGATAAAATCATCGCCTTCAGCCGGCCCAAGTTCGTCGAGCGGAGCGCCTTCCACCCCGCGCCGCCTGGCCGGCCGACCTTCGTACGCGGATTGCTGGACGATCCATCGCCCGATTCCCCCGAGGACCGTCCGGGCATCGCCGAGCTGCGCCAGGTTTTCGACCAGGGCAAGAGCGTGGTGATCATGGCCATGCAGCACCGCTGGCCGGCCGTGGCCGAGCTTTGCCGCAATCTGGAAGTGGTGTTCCATGCCCCGGTCCATGCCAACCTGTATTTGACGCCCGGCGGTTCGCAGGGCTTCGCTCCCCATTTCGACACGCACGAGGTGTTCGTGCTGCAATTGGAAGGCATCAAGCATTGGCGGCTGTACGCTGCCGCTGAAGACGCTGCCGCCGAAGCGCTTCCGCTGGCGACCGAACAGGGCGGCCTGCCCAAGCCGCCCCTGGGCGCTTCGCGCGAGGTGTGCCTGAGGGCCGGCGACTTGCTCTATATCCCGCGAGGGCACGTCCATGAAGCCTTCACGTCGCAGGGCGCCTCGCTGCACCTGACGGTCGGAATCAACGTCTATCGCTGGGCCAACCTGCTCCAGCACGCCCTGGGCTGCGCCAGCCGGCACGACCTCCGGCTCCGCGAGTCGATACCAGGCGGCGCGCTTCCACTCGACATACCCGCATTGAAACGGCATTTCCGGCAGTTGCTCGAATTGCTGGCCCATGAGATGTCGTCCGACGCGTTGTTCGATCAAGCGTTGCACTCGCTTGGCGATCAGTTTTTCCGTCAATTGCAGATGTTGCCGGGCGATCATTTCGTGACTGGGGCCGAGACGGACCTGGTCGACCTGGATACCGTGCTGGAGAAACATCCGCGGGCAATCTGCCGCGTCGTGTGCGACGACGAAGGAGTCGCCGTCGAGTTTTCGGGCAATCGCCTCGGCGGGCCGCATCGTATTGCTTCCGCCTTGCGCTTCATCGCCTCCGCGACGCGCTTCGCCGCGCGTGACCTGCCCGACGACTTGAACGACCAGTCGAAGGTCGTGCTCGCGCGCCGATTGCTTCGCGAGGGATTGTTGACGGTGGCCACGCAGTCCGACGCAGGATTGGTGGGCGATGCCCACCCGACGACAGGATTGGTGGGCGATGCCCACCCGACGACAGGGGCCTTTTTCGATTCGCATTTTCTGGAGGATCACCATGCAGACGACACTTCAACAAGGCAACTGGCAGAAGCAATGGGGACTGCTCGTGGCCAAGGCCTGGTCCGACGACCATCTCAAGCAGCGATTGATCGACGACCCGCAGAGCGTGTTGCGGGAAAACGGGATTGAGGTTCCCTACGACCTCGAACTGCGGGTTGTGGAAGACACGGACCAGGTTTGCCACCTCGTCCTGCCGGCCAGTCCGTCGGATAACCTCTTCGACGAAGAACTCACGGGTTCGATCGGGTTCGATTCCATGTCGGGCGGATGCGGCGGCTGCGGCCGTTGTGGCTGCGGTTGCCGCGGCTGTTTGCGTGATTGACGGCGAAGCCCGATTCTTGAGCGGATGACCCCTCGCATGCTCACTCGACCCAGATTCAAACCGCATCTGCAGGTGGCCCTGGTGCCCGACGAGGGCGTGTTCGTGCTTTCCGGCGCGAAACACGCCCTCTTGCGAGGGCGGCTTTACGAACTCGTCGCGCCGCGCGTCGATGGCCGCTCGGCCGACGCGATTTGCGACGAACTGGCCGAGCACGCCTCGGCCGCCGAAGTGTACTATACACTGGCCCAACTCGAGCGCAAGGGTTTCCTCGCGGAAACGGACGACACCCTGGCGGCGGACGACGCCGCCTGGTGGTCGTCGCAGGAAGTCGATCCGCGTAGGGCGGCGCGCCGTCTTTCCGAATGCCGGGTTTCCGTACACGGATTGGGCGTCGATCCGGGGCCGCTGCGCGCGTTGCTCGGCGCTTCGGGCGTGGCGATCGATCCAGACGGCGAGTTGGACGGCGAGTTGGCCGTGGTCATCGTCGATCACTACCTGCGGCCACAGCTCGCGGAGCACAACGACGCGGCGCTGGCCAGTGGCCGTCCTTGGCTGCTCGTCAAGCCGCTGGGAGAGCAAATCTGGCTCGGACCGCTTTTCCGCCCGGGCATCACCGGCTGCTGGAAATGTCTGGCCGAGCGACTCCGCGCCAACCGCCCTGTGGAAAGCTACGTGCGCCAGCGGCAGGCGCTCGACCGGCCCTTGGCGCTGGACCGGCCGATGGCGGTCGAACACGTCCACACGGCGGCCAGCGTGCAAGTGGCATACGGCTTGGCGGTGAACGCGGTCGTTTCCTGGATCGTGCGCGGCGAGCTTGCCGACTGCGAGGGCAAGGTGCGCACATTCGACGTGCTCTCCTGGCAATCGAAGACCCACACGCTGGTGAAACTACCCTATTGCGCGTCGTGTGGCGCGTCGCGCGGTCAACCCAGCGACGGCGACCCGCGGCCTTTTCGCCCTTTGGTTTTCGAAAGCCGCAAGAAAACATGGGTCCGCGACGGCGGGCACCGCGTCGTCCCGCCCGAGGCGACGCTGGAACGCTTCGGCCATCATGTCAGCCCGATTACCGGCGCGGTGTCGATGCTCCAGCGGAGCAGTCCCAGCGGCGACGGTTGCATGCACGTTTATCTGGCGGGCCAGAACCTGGCCCGCTGGCACCATAACCTGCTTGAGCTGCGCGGCGATCTGCGCAACATGAGCGCGGGCAAAGGCGCCACCGATCTGCAAGCCAAGGCGAGCGGATTGTGTGAAGGGCTGGAGCGCCATTCCGGCGTTTTTCGCGGCGACGAACCGCGCCGCGCGGCGCGACTTGCCGATCTTGGCGCGGCTGGCATCGACGTGCGCGATTGTCTGCTGTTCAGCCAGCGCCAGTACGGCCAGCGCGACGCGATCAACGCGACGAACTCAGCCTATAACTACGTTCCGCGGCCATTCGACCCGCAAGCCGAAATTGAATGGTCGCCCCTCTGGTCGCTCACGCGGCAAGAGGCGCGTTACCTGCCCACGGCCTTCTGCTATTACGACTATCCCAGCCCGAAAAGCTTTTGCGTCGCCTGCTCCAATGGCTGCGCGGCTGGAAATACCCTGGAAGAAGCCGTTTTGCAAGGTTTCCTGGAACTGGTCGAGCGCGACAGTGTGGCCCTCTGGTGGTACAACCGGATCCGCCGGCCCGGCGTGGACCTCGAAAGCTTCGACGAGCCCTATTTGCGCGAACTGGCCGGCTTCCTGGCGACCCGCGATCGGCGAATATGCGTGCTGGACTTGACGGCCGATCTGGGTATTCCGGTCTTCGTCGCCTGGTCGCGGCGCACCGGCGCCGAGTCGGAGCAGATCGTCATGGGATTTGGCGCGCACCTCGATGCTCGCATCGCGCTGATGCGCGCCGTCACCGAAATGAACCAGATGCTGAGCTACTTGCTCCAGGCGCCGCCCGACAAAGTCTACAACGAGCATGTGACCGACCCGGAAACGATCCACTGGTTGAAAACCGCGACGGTGGAAAACCAGCCCTACTTATTGCCCGCCGAAAACGCGCCGCTTCGAACCGCCGCGGACTACAAGGAACTGGGGTCCGACGACATCACGCGGGACGTTGGCGATTGTCAACGTCTGGTCGAGCGCGCCGGTCTGGAGATGCTGGTGCTGGATCAGACGCGGCCCGAGATCGGGCTGCCGGTCGTCAAGGTGGTCGTGCCCGGACTGCGCCACTTCTGGGCGCGTTTGGCGCCGGGACGGCTCTACGATGTGCCCGTGCGCCTGGGATGGCTCGACCAGCCGCTGGCCGAGGAAGATCTTAATCCCGTGCCCATGTTCTTATAACAGGTATCATTCATGGTCCAACACCAACCCGCGGCGCGAGCAAGGCCCAGCGTTCAACGAACCTTGCTTGCGCCGCGGGTTGGTGTGACGGCGGAGATGACATCGTGACCGCGACGTTATGGCTCTCATGGCAAGACAAGGTGTCGCTATCGGCCGGCGATGGCCAGGCGGTCGTCGCCGGCCCAGCCTCACGGTTCGCCATGCGGTCGGTCGCCCCCGAAATCGTCGCCGCCATGCGACGGCTGTCACCGCCCGGCGAAGAGGAGCAACGCCTCGCCGAGTCGGTCCTCGCGGCCGGCAGCGTCCATTCGCTGGCGCGATGGTTCTACCACCTCGACCAGCTTCGCCGCCGCGGTCTCATTCGCCGCTCCTTGCACGCCGATGGCAGGCTCATGGCCACCCTGGTGCCTCTGTGCCGCTCGCCCGGATCCGCTGCCGGCGCCGCGGCATTCGTGCGCGGCCGCGAGGGCCGCCGGCGGACCTGGGACCGCGGCGCGGGGCGTGGAGCGCGTCCGTCGGGCACATCCTATCGGCTTTCGCGATTTGCGTACCTGCGCCGCGAGGGGCGAGAGATGGTCGTCGAATCGCCGCTGGCGCACGCCCGAGTGCTGCTGCACGATCCGCGCGCCGCGGTCGTCATCGCGGCGCTGGGCGCCCCGGCGACCGCCGAGCAACTGGCCGAACAAGCGGCCCCATGCGCGCCCGACTCGATCAGTTCGCTCGTCGCGCTGCTGCTGGAGGCGGGGATGGTACACCCGCTTCCGACCGACGACGCCTCGGACCCAAACCAACCGGCGGACAGCGAACCGGCGGACAGCGAACCGGCGGACCTCGCGTCGTGGGAGTTTCACGACCTGCTGTTTCACGCTCGCAGCCGCCGTGGACGATCCGACGGCCAATTCGGTGGCACGTTCCGACTGGCGCATCGGCCGCCGCCGCCCGCCCTGAAAACGACTTGCGACCGCGAGAAGTACGAACTTCACGTTCCCGATCTCGAACGACTGAAACGCGACGATCCGCCACTGGCGCTGGTCCAAGAACGGCGGCGATCGGTGCGCCGGTACGCCGCGCCGCCGATCACCGCGGAGCAACTGGGCGAGTTCTTGTACCGCGTCGCTCGCGTGACCGGCCATCGGCGTTCCGAGATGTCGACCCCGTCGGGGCCGGTGAGCATGGATTTCATGGATCGCCCGTACCCCGCGGGCGGCGGATTGTACGAACTGGAGTTCTATCTCGCCGTGAGCGCCTGCCGTTCCCTTCCGCCCGGGCTTTACCATTACGACCCCGTGCGGCATGGTCTCGATCGGGTTTGCGAGCTCACGGGCGACGTCGAAGGGCTACTCGCGGAGGCCGCCTTGTCAGCCGGCATCGGCGCCGAGACGCTGCAAGTGCTCGTGGTGCTGGCGGCGCGTTTTCAGAGGATTGCCTGGAAGTACGAATCGATCGCCTACGCGCTGATCTTGAAGCATGTGGGCGTGGTGTACCAAACGATGTACCTGGCCGCGACCGCCATGGGCCTGGCCCCTTGCGCCCTGGGTTGCGGCGATTCCGACCTATTTGCCCGCGCGGCGGGCACCGACTACTACGCGGAAACCTCGGTAGGCGAGTTCCTGCTGGGGAGTGGAGAGTGATTTCAAGGTTCCACCATTTTAGGAGGTTCGCAGATGCGCAGTTTTTTCAGTTTGGCTTTTGCCTTGACGGTTCTGGTTCCCTGGACGGCGCCGGCCCGCGCCGCGGAAAAGGAAGTGAAGTTGGTGCCCGAGGAAGGCGCCGTCGAAGTGATGCTCCTCCGTCAGCACTCGGTTCGGAAGGAACTGAAGCTGACTGACGACGAGGCCGAGAAGATCCACAAGTTCACGTCACAGCAATGGAAGAAGGCCCAGCATGTGAGCGCGCTGGGCGAAAAGGAACGCGACCGGAAGTTCGACGAAATGACCAAGGAGAATGAACGCTTCTTGGAAGAGACGCTCACGAAGGATCAGAAAAAGCGGCTCGATCAGATCACGTTGCAAGTCGCCGGCTTGCTCTGCGTGACGCGTCCCCATGTGGCCTCGAAACTCAAATTGACCTCGGAACAAAAGAAGCGCGCTCCCCAACTCCAGAAAGAGGCGCGCGACGAGATGGAGGAGTTGATTCATTCGACCTCGGACGGCGAAAAACAAGAAAAGCTGAGCGAGCTGCGGCAGACCAGCAAGAAGCGGCTGTTGGAGTTGTTGACGGACGAGCAAGAATCGGAATGGAAGAAAATGACCGGCGCGCCCTTCAAGGGGGATCTCCACTTCGATTTCTCCAATGAGGAAGTGAAGTAGGCTTCGCTTCTCGACGCAAGACCGCGCGACGTTGAAACCAGCAACCGCGGAGGCGGCATCCGCCTCCGCGGTTTCCTGGGTTCTGCTCCACGCGACGGACCATGAGACCTTTTGCCACGATCAAGCGGTGGCTGGTGGCAGAGCCTAAGCGATGGCCCCGGCTGGATAGCGACCGCTGGAAGCCCCATGCCGCTCCATCAGGGTTAGACGGCATCTGTAGGGAACGCCCTCCGTGGCGTTCCGTGAAGCGGGTATCGACGTCTGCTCGCGTGCCGCGTGGACAGCCGGTGGTGATCGAGTTCACGAGCCAATCGACGCGCGACGAGGACGTCGAGGACAAGCTGGCGCTTTACCGCGACATCCTCGAGGTGTCGGAGTATTTCCTCTTCGATCCCCATCGCGAGTACCTCGACCCTCAGTTGATCGGGTATCGGCTGCGAGACGGAGTGTACGAGCTCGTCGCGTCGGTCGCCAATCGCCTGCCCAGCAAGGTGCTGGGGTTGCACCTCGAAGCCGACGGCGGCGAGTTGCGACTCTACGACCCAGCCGCGCGGCGCCGGTTGCCCACCACCAAGGAAGATCGGGCGGCGGCGAGAGCGATGGCCGACGAAGAGCGTCGCATCGCCAAGGAGGAACGTAAGCGGACCGAGGCGCAGCGTACGCGGGCTGACGAAGAACAGGCCCAAGCGCGGGCCGAACGCCAACGCGCCGATACCGAACGCCAACGCGCCGATACCGAACGTCAACGCGCCGATACCGAACGTCAACGCGCCGATGTCGAACACCAACGCGCCGACGTCGAACGGAAACTCGCCGAGGAGCGGCAGGCCGAAATCGAGCGGCTGCGGCACGAAATCGAGTTCCTGAAACGTCGTCCGCCGGACGTGTGAGCGCGACTCGACGGCGATCACTGTCATGCCACAGGCTTTTGGAGCGCGGCGATTCATCGCCGCTTTTTCCTGGTTCGGCCGCCACCCGACGCGCCGGGTTCCAATTCACTGGCCCGGATTATTCATGGTCCAGTAGCTGGCTTCGCAAGAAGTCAGGCCGTGGACGCGAGTTACGCCAGAATTCTTGCGAATTCTGCTACAGCACAGTGCGCGAGTTCCTCCCCGGACCATGAATAATCCGGGCTGGGCGGCTGGCCCGGATTATTCATGGTCCGGTAGCTGGCTTCGCAAGAAGTCAGGCCGTGGGCGCGAGTTACGCCGGAATTCTTGCGAATTCCGCCACAGCACAGTGCCACAGTGCCCATCCTACGAGCCTATGGTGGGCGGTGCCCACCCTACATCGGTTGGGTTGGTGGGCCGATGCCCACTCTACGTCGTGTGCTGCTTGTAATACTCGGCCGAGCCGGTGAAGCCGGCGATCACGTCCTCGTTGGTCTTGCCGTCGGCGAATTGGCCCAGCCAATAAGACAGCCCGCCCGCGTCGGCCGCGCGACCCAGGTAATGGAAGTAGTCCTCGTTGATGAGCTGCGTGTTGTTCTCCTGGCTGCCGGCGATGCCCTGCGCCACCTGGTTCAGCGTCACCCCCGCGTTCAACTGGCCGTTCCAATACGTTTCGCCGGCGGCGTCGGCGGCGCGGCCCAGCAGCAGCTTGTACACCGCGTCGATCCAGAGGGTGTTCGTGCCGCCCGCCTTCGTGTAGAACTCGCCATTCGTCCCACCGGCGGACACCAGATCGGCCTCAAGCTGCTGGTCGGTGACGCCGGCGTCCATTTGGCCGGTCCAATACGACACGCCCGCATCGTCGGCCGCCCGGCCCAGCAGCTTCAGGTAGGCGGGCCTGATGACGAAGTTGGCGTAATACTCGTTGCTGTGCGCGATCGACTCGGCGACGCTACTGACCGCCGCGCCCGAATCGAGTAGATGCGCCCAGTAGGCCAGGCCGCCCGCGTCGGCGGCGCGGCCCAGTACGTCCTCGTAAACGGCCTCGACGTAAAGTTGGTGCGGCGTTCCGGCCGGGTTGACCTGCAGCGAATAAACCAGCGAGCCTGCGAACGGCCCCGGGCTGGGGCTGGAGTCGGTCGCCTGGATGGTGAAGTTGAAGGCGCCCGTGGCCGTGGGCGAGCCGCTGATCAGTCCGCCGCTGGAGAGCGTGAGACCGGCCGGCAACGCGCCGGACACGATGGCGAAGCTGTAGGGCCCCGTGCCGCCGTTGCCGCTAAGCTGCTGGCTAAATGCCGAGCCGACGTTGCCGTCCGGCAAGCTCGCCGGCGTCATGCTGATCGTGATGCCGGCCGGGTTCACCTGCAAGGAGTACGCCAGCGAGCCCGTAAACGGCCCTGGGCTGGCGCTGGAGTCGGTCGCCTGGACGGTGAAATGGAAGGCGCCCGTGGCCGTGGGCGTGCCGCTGATCAGTCCGCCGCTGGAGAGCGTGATACCGGCCGGCAACGCGCCGGACGCGACAGCGAAGCTAAAGGGCCCCGTGCCGCCGTTGCCGGTAAGCTGCTGGCTATACGCCGAGCCGATATTGGCGGCCGGCAAGCTCCCCGGCGTCAGAGTGATCGTCGTGCCGGTCGTGTTGGTCAGGTTGAAGGTCGCGTCGGTGCCGAAGCCCGCCGAGGCGGTCACCGCGTAGCTTCCGGCGGTGCCGTTGGCCGTGGCGTTGACGCTCGCGGTCCCACCGCTGATGGTGGCCGTGCCGCCGCTGAGCGCCGCGCTCGCTCCGCTGGCCGGGGCGGTGTACGTAATCAGGCCGCCGTCCACCGGCGCATTGGGGTCGATGGCCGTCACGGTCACGCCCAGCGGGTTGGCGAACGCGCTCGATACTTGGGTCGATTGCGGGCTGTCTCCCGAGTTCACCGTCACGTTGAAGCCCTGGGTCTGGAAGGCGCCGATGGAATTGCTCGCGGAGAAAACGCCGCGCTCGTCGGGCAAAAAGATGGGGTCGTTGGCGTTGTGCGCGGCGGCGGTCGTGCCGTTCACGCCGCGCGTGACCGTCAGCGTGTAGCCGTTCTTGGCGCTGCCCGAAACGCCGGTAACGAGCATCTGCTCGCTGCCGATCAAGATGACCTTGCCCTGCTGGTAGGGAAAGGTCGATCCATTCAATGAGGGCAGCGGAAGCGGGGTACTGGCCTGGATCGTGGTGTCGCCGACGGCGGCGTTGGCGCTGAGGTTGGCCAGGACGAGCGCATCGTTGATGGCCGGGCTGCCGGGCAAGAGGGCGAAGGTCTGGTTCGCGCCGCCGTAACTGCCAAACGGGGCCAGCAAGGCGGGATGCCCGACGACGTTCCCGTTCGTACCATCCGTGATGCCCGTGCCCGCCAGCCCATTGGCATTGCCGATCAGGTCATGGCTGCTGCCCTGGTACACGCCACTGCCGCCACCCCCGTCGACGTCGGGGTTCGTGCCCGTGCCGCCTACGGTGTTCCCGGTGACGATCGTATTGAGCAGGCCCATGACGCCAGCGTTGTTGTTGTCGATGCCGCCGCCGTCGTTGCTGGCCGTGTTGCCGGAAATGGTGCAGTTGACCACTCCCAGATTGGCGGGCAACACGGAAGCCGGGGCCAACATGGGGCCATTGAAGATGGCGCCGCCGGTGCCCGCCGTATTCCCGGAGAACGTGCTGTTGACGATCAAAGCGCCCGTGCCTTCCATGTCGACGGCCCCGCCGGCGCCCGCGGCCGTGTTGCCCGAGAACGTCGTGTCGGAGGCCACCAGCGCGGCCCCCGGATTGATAGAAAACGATGAGGAAACCGTAGGCCCGCCGGAGACCTCGATGCCGCCGCCGCCGCCGGAGGCGGCCGTGTTGTTGGTGATGGCGACGTATTCCAGGGTCAGGTCGCCGAGGTCGTTGATTCCGGCGCCGCTTTCCGTAGTCGTGGAGGGCAGATTACCGTCAGTGATCGTGATCGGCGCGCTGGGGCTGGCGCCTTTAATGGCCGCCTGCTGCGTGTCGGAGGTCACGGTGATCACGCTGAAGTCGGAGCCGCTTCCACCGCCCGCGATCGTCACGCCGGCGGCCGGACCGACGATCGAGATCGGGATCGTGGGTTCGGATGAGTGGTCCAACGTCAATGTTTGTTTCAGCGTGATCGTCTGGGCGGTGGCGAAGGCGGTCGGATCGAAGTTGACGATCGCCTCGTCGGTGGACGCGTTGGCCTGGGCCACCTCGAAGGGGAGGCTGCCGCTGACCGTTGGGTCGTTGCTCGTGTTCGTGACGGTGAAGACGGTCGACAAGACGGTTCGCTCTTCGAGCCGCTCCAGCGGCAACCACGGCGACCTCCGCCGCGGCGACCGTCGCGTCTTGCGGCAGCCTTTGGTTCCGACTTTGCGCGCCGCCCGCTCCGAGTGATTCCTGAAATTCCATCGGTACATGATGTCCTCGCTTGGGTGATGTGTGGTGATGGTGCCAGTCAACTACGATCGGTCAACGATGAAATGATGATCCTTGGATTTCGCGGGCTTCCAATGCCGTGAAAGCGACATGGTAAACTGGCGATTTTGGGAAAGCAAGCGATTTATTGGATGATCGGAAAAATAACTTCGGCGGCCGGTCGAGCGGGGCGCGACACGTTAATCCGCGATCGTTCCGTACTTTCCGCCGTAGTACACGAGCGGCTTCCCCTGCCGCACGTCGCCCGCCACGATTTCGCCGATGAAAATATCGTGATCGCCGCCGGGCAATATCTCGACCAGTTTGCAATCGACGTAGGCCAAGGCGTCGGCCAGGATCGGAGCGCCGCTGACGGCGGTGGTCAGCGCCAGGTCGCCTGTCTCCTTGGGCCCGCGCGCCGCGAACCGCTGCGACAACGCCTCTTGCTGGTCGCTGAGGATATTCATGGCGAACGTGCGGGATTCGCTGAGATAGCCGTGCATTTGCGCCCGCTTGTCGACGGCCACCAGCACCAACGGCGGCTCGAGCGAGAGCGAGGCGACCGCGTTGGCCGTCATGCCGCAGACCTCGTCGCCCCGCCGGGTCGTAATGATCGTCACACCGGTCGCGAACTGGCCCATGATCCGGCGTTGGAGTTTGCTGTCGAAGGGCATGGGTTAGTGGTTAGTGGTTAGTTGTCAGTCTGGCTGGGTCCGCCGTTTTGCATGAACATGACCACGGCCTTCGCCCGGCCGGCCCAATGTCCGGGCCGCGGCGTTTATGGTAACAACCTCCGGCCGTCCTTGCCATCGCCCAGCCGCCTGCGTAGCCGATTTCAGGTTCATAGTTCGGTCGTCGAGCCCCGGAGTGGCGACACAGCGCGTGGCGCCGCCGCTGGTGCCGCCCCTTCGGGGCTGGACTACATGAGGATGCGGGCGTTTCCTGGGGCTGACGCCCTCGTTGTTCCACACATCTTTCAAGAGGCCACGGGCTTGCCCCGTGGAGTTTCACGCTCGTATCTACACACGCAGGCTCCCCGGACTACCTGCCTTTCCCCGTGTCGCCCCGCAGGCCGCCTTCGGCCTGCGGGGCGACACGGACGGTGGGGATGCGGCCGGATGCGGCCGCATTCGATCTAGAAAGGCCCGTCGAGTCTCACAGAAACCAAGACGATCTCGTACTCTTACGCCGGTGGCGAACAGGACCGGTCAACACGCCGTCGCGCCGGGCTCGCCACCATCGTGGCTGAGCCTCGTCGCCAGGGTGGTGCCGCAATTCGTGGTTGCCATCGTGGGCGTTCTCTGTGCGCTTTTGGCCGTCGTCGTCGGCTGGATTGACAATCGTCACGTCCTCCCTGCTATTCTTGGCCCGCGGCGGCGGCTCGCGGCCGTGAAGCGTCCTTGGCGGAGGAACTCGATGACCTCACGGGCAACGCCGGGCTGGAAGACCATCAGGCTGTGCGTGCCCCTCACGACAATGTGATCGCGCTGGCAAGACAGGTGCGTGTTGGCGACGCCGACCAGCCAATCGACCTGCGCCGCGATCACGCCGATTTCAATCTCGTCGGGCTTGGGCAAGCCGTTCACGAAGCTGTCGGGCCGGCGGGCAAGCTGGTCGATTGTCGGAAAACACCACCGCAACGGCGGCCCGAAGAACGCCGCCAGCGGCGAGCCCTGGTTCGGGGGCGCCATCATCACGAAACGGCCCGCTTTTCGCGGCCGACCTGGCACGAGCGCCTGCCGTGCGACGATGCACCCCATGCTGTGCGCCACCAGGTGGATGCGGGCCACTGTCGGATCGGCGTCGAGCCGCTCCAGGCGCTCGCGCAGTTTCAGTCCGTGCCGTTCGATCGTCCGCAGGAAACTGGGGTACGACCAGTTGACCGTGCGAAAGCCGGCCTGCCTCAGCCAGCGGGCCAAGGGACACATCACCAGCCGATTGGCGCCCAACCCATGCACCAGCACCACCACTTCGTCGATCGGCGTCGAATGGGACATGCGAGGCTCCGTAGGGTGGGCACCGCCCACCAAGTTGACCTGGGAGCGACCATTGTACTCTCGGTTGCGAAGCCAGCTACGGGACCATAGAATAATATGGGATGGCAGAGGAAGCCCGGTACGATCGTCGATCGTTCCGCGCCGGCATACATGGGAGAGACCGATGTCCGAAGGCCCATTGCCGTTGAAGGCGATTCACCATGTCGAACTGCTGGTGGGCAACGCCAAGCAGGCGGCTTACTACTACCGCCATGCGTTCGGCTTTTCACAACTGGCCTATGCCGGACCTGAAACGGGCGTCCGTGAACAGGCGTCGTACGTGCTGTACCAGGGCGATATCCGCCTGGTCTTGAGCACTCCGCTTTCGCCCAACGAGGCGATGGCCGAACACCTTCGGCTTCACGGCGACGGCGTGTTGGACATCGCCTTCCTGGTCGACGACGTCGACGCCTGCTTCGCCGAGGCGGTCGCCCGCGGGGCGCATGTGGCGATGGCGCCGTACGACCGCAACGACGCCTTCGGCCGCATCCGGCGAGCAAAGATCCGGGCCTACGGCGATACGCTGCACTCGTTCATCTCGATGGCCGACTACAACGGGCCGTTCTTGCCCGGCTACCAGGTGCGCCGCGGACCGGCGGCCGGGACCGGCTTGCTACGGGTCGATCACGTCGTCGGCAACGTCGAGGACGGCAAAATGAACGACTGGGGCACCTACTACAACAAGGTGCTCGGCTTCCACCAGTTCATGACCTTCGACGACAAGGACATCTCGACCGAGTTCTCCGCCCTGCGGAGCCAGGTGATGGCCGACCCGCGCGACCTGATCAAGTTCCCCATCAACGAGCCGGCCCCCGGCAAGCGGAAGAGCCAGATTCAGGAATATCTCGATTACAACGTCGGCGCCGGGGTGCAGCACATCGCCCTGACCACGCGCGACATCATCCACACGGTGACGGTGCTGATGGATAACGGCGTCGAGTTTCTTTCGGTGCCCGATGCCTATTACGACCTTGTCTGGGACCGCGTGGGCGAGATCCGCGAGGACCGTGAGGCGATCCGCCACCTGAAGATCCTGATCGACCGCGACGACAAGGGCTACTTATTGCAGTTGTTCACCAAGCCGGTCGAGGACCGGCCCACGCTGTTCTATGAAATCATCCAGCGCGAAGGCTCCGACGCCTTCGGCAAGGGGAATTTCAAGGCGCTGTTCGAGGCCATCGAGCGCGACCAGGCATTGAGAGGGAATCTCTAAGGGGGCGGGGGCAGGAGAAGGCGAGCGGGGGGCGTTAGCCCCCTGTTTGTGCCGCGTTGTGTTCTGCTATGGGCGTATGTACGTCATTCCCACGCTCCGCGTGGGAATGTCCGACAGGTGGCTCCGGGTTCCCATGACGCTCGCTGGCCCGTGTCGCGAGATAGGGCCGCGGAGCGGCCGAAGAAGCGTTCCCACGCGGAGCGTGGGAACGAGTAAAAGCGGGAACGAATACACTTTCTCCTTTCTCCTGGTAACTTTCTCCTCCGTCCATGCCACTCTACCACACCCTAGGCGACATTCCTCGCAAGCGGCACACGCAGTTCCGCCAGCCGGATGGAAAGCTGTATCACGAGCACCTGATGGGCAGCCGGGGCTTTTCGGGCCCGGCGTCGCTGCTCTATCATGTGCGTGCGCCGACGAGCGTGACTTCGAGCACGCTGTTGAAGCGGCTCGATTGGCAGCCCGACCCGGAGACGGCGCTGCGGACGCGGCATTTCCGCCTGGCCCAAGTGCCGGCCGCGGCAAGCCCGACGCTCGACCGCACGCTCGTGCTCTACAACCGCGACGTGGCCCTGTCGCTCGTCCAGCCGACCAAGACCGACGAATTCTTCTACCGCAACGCCGAGGGGGACGAACTGGTTTACGTGAGCGAGGGGAGCGGCCTGCTTGAATCGCAAATGGGTGAGTTGGCCTACCGGCCGGGCGACTACCTCGTGATCCCCTGCGGCATCTTGCACCGCTTCCGGCTGGGCAAGGGGCCCACGCGGTTGTTGGTGATCGAAAGCGCCGGCCAGGTCCGCCCACCCAGCCGCTACTGCAACGAGCGCGGCCAATTCCTCGAGCACAGCCCGTACTGCGAACGCGACCTGCGGCGACCCGAAATGTTGCCGGTGCATGACGAGCAGGGCGAGTTCAAGCTGCTGGTCAAACGGTACAACGTACTGACCGAAGTGACGCTCGACCACCATCCGTTCGACGTCGTCGGGTGGGACGGCTACTATTATCCGTGGGCCTTGTCGATCCACGATTTCGAGCCGATCGTGGGCCGGCTGCACCAGCCGCCGCCGGTTCACCAGACGTTCCAGGGCGATCATTTCGTGGTCTGCTCTTTCGTGCCGCGGCTGTTCGACTTTCATCCCCAGGCCGTGCCGGTGCCCTACAACCACTCGAACGTCGAGAGCGATGAAGTGCTCTACTACGCCAACAGCGAGTTCATGAGCCGCAAGGGCATCGAGTACGGTTCGCTCACGCTGCATCCCGGCGGCCTGCCCCACGGCCCTCAGCCCGGCCGCGTCGAGGAGTCGCTCGGCAAACATCAAACCAACGAACTGGCCGTGATGCTCGACACCTTTCGGCCCTTGCACGTCGCTCGCGAGGCGCTGCCGCTGGAGGATACGAGCTACGCGAGGAGTTGGCTGGCGTAGTTTTCGCCGGAATGCCGAGTGGGTGCGGAGATGCAGGTCGCTCCGCCGGCACGGGAAACGCGAACACGCATCAACGCGGCTTCGGCGCAGCCGAAACTGCGCAAGAAAAAACGGGCAAAACCGTACCTGTACCGACCAGGAAATCCGTCTCGGCGGATTGACCGTCATTAGACGCGTTAAGACTTTTTCACCACATGCCGTTCATCTGTGCCGCTCGCGCCGACGTGTTCGTCGGGTAAAGGTACGGTTTTGCCAGTTTTTTTCGCGCCGCGCATTGATGACAATCTTGACCTCAAGGATCACCACGAGGGTTTGCTCAATTCGCCAGCTTCGACCGAGAGCCGCGCACACGTCGGCGGCGGATCACACTTTCGGTCTCCGACGCAGTCCTTGCCGAGGCGCAGGGCGTCGCCGGCGCGTCGGAAGCTGCCACGATACAATTTGGACTCTTTAACCCCCTGTCGTAAAGTACGCGGACACCCCGAACTCCCCAGTCCCCAGGGCGCCAACGCTCCCGCCTTCCATGGACCCTCCTTGGAAGGATGGGCCCCCTGGGGTACTTTTATTTGCTCTCGCGCGCCGGAATTCGGTTGCCCATTTTTCCCGGACGGTGCGGTCAGTGACACCGTGGAAAACCCAATGATTTTATTTTATGTCGCTTTAGGGATCTCTGGCAAACTGGTTTATATAGGAGGGCCTCCTGTGGAACGCGACGATGCGGAATTGATCGCCAAGCACACGGCGAAGCGCGGCGCGATCTACCGCGAACTTTCGTTTCGCACGATCACGCTTGAGGCGTGGCGGGAGATTATCGAGGTCGCGTACGAGGAGGCACTACTTGGCGACGATAGGGCGCGGGTCTGGATTCAACGCACAATTGGGCTCGCCGACGCGGCGCGGGTCGAGCGTGCAGTGCGCGCCGTCGAATCCCACGTCGTTTACACAGACATACTCGATGCGGTTGCGGCGGCGCGCGCTCAGCGTGCGCGCGGAAACGAAATCGCCGCTCCCTCCCCGGCGCCCTCCGAGCCGCTGACGACGGCGATTGACACGCCGAGCTACTGGTCCGTTGTCTTCGACGTTGTGACGCCAGCGGCATGGGAGCGCCTTGTCGATGCGGCGATGTGTCAGGCACGGTCGGGCGATCCGCGTGCGCGTGAGTGGATCGCAAGCGTACTTGGGGCGGATAGCGCGATCGATGAGCTCGGGCGCGCCGACGCCGTCGCGGGGTACGTGACGATTTCGAGCATGAACGCGTCGCTTCTACGCGCGCGCGCCGGCGCCAGCCGCCGACCGAGCGACGAAGACTAGTACAGGATTACAGGATGGACAGGATGGGTTAAGGACCATGCTCGACAACTTATTCAATCCTGTGCATCCTGTTCATCCTGTCTTTGAGCGCTTTCGCGATCGTTTCCGCTCCGAATTCTCCTTCTGCGGTCCCGTCGAAGCTCGCGCTGCGCGGCGATATGAATGCGTGTCCCAGGCGGAAATGCCCATGCAGCATGAAGAAACTCCGTTCCGCAAAGGGCGCCCAGCATGAAACCAACTTGGCAAACGTCCGATGGCGGCGTTCGGATGTACCTAGGCGACTGCCTCGAGGTGATGCCGATGCTGCTCGACCAGGGCGAAGCGATGATCCTTGACCCTCCTTACGGGATTGCTCACAAGACGCGCTACGGCGCGTCGTGGCGGAGTATGCAACTCGCCGGCGGCGGAGACACGGAGATTCGCGACACGATGGTTTCGCGTTGCGAGCTATACGCAATGCCTTGGGCCTGCTTTGGCTCGTGGAACGTCCCGACGCCTCCGCAGGCGCGCGCCGTGCTCGCGTGGGATCGGGGCCCGGCGATCGGCGTGGGCGACCCGTCCCTCCCCTGGGAACCTTCGTGGGACGAAATCGCGATCGGCGGCCGCGGATGGAAAGGAAGTCGGGATGAGGGGGTGATTCGTGGGCACGTCGTCGCCACTCCTCGGACGAAGGGGCGCTGCCACCCGCATGAGAAGCCGGTGAGCTTGATTCAATACCTGCTCGGCAAGCTGCCCTTGCGGACGATTTGCGATCCGACGATGGGAATTGGCACCACGGGCGTAGCATGTGTCCGCACAAGCCGTCGTTTCCTCGGGGTCGAAAGCGACGAGCGGTACTTCGCCATCGCCGTGCGGCGTGTGTCCTCCGAGCTGTCACGCGCCCCACTTTTCGAGCGGCCAATCATCCAACGCGAGTTTTCTCATTGAGGAGTTTTGCGGGCTGATCGCTCCAAAAGCCTCGCCACTTCGCGAAAAAAAACGATTCCGAAACCCCTCCCAAAGAGATCCAAAAGAGCGTGGGGTAAGGCGAAGGGTGGCGCGGCAATTGGATGCCGCTTACGCGGCTCGCTCAGACGTCATGGGGTATTCGGAAGTCGTTTTTTTTCGCTT
>DATKSN010000136.1:0-13369 GCA_035531595.1 Pirellulales bacterium
CCCACCTCGCCGTGGGCCGCCGGCGGATACCAGCCTCGGAAGTCGCCCCCTTCGGGCATCAAGAACAGCCCAGTGACGATCCCCTCGTCGCGGCAGACATCGAGCAATTCGCGAATCGCACGGTCGGCCAGCGCCGTCACGCGGAAGCGTTGGAACGCCGGCAAGTAACTTCGCCGCGCGTTTTCGGTCCAGCGCCGGCGATCGTCCGCGGTGGGCCGCGCGAAGGGCGGCGATAACCAGCCCAGCGTGTCGATTTGATCGAAGAGACTCTGCCTCGCGCCGGCTTCGAGCCAGCACGGCGTCCAACGGTTCAGGATCGAAAGGCGCTGCGAATGGGCCGGCACAAACCAGGGGCGCCACCAGTTCCAGGTCCAGCGGCTTGGCCGGGCGACATAGCGCCGCAGCGTGCTCAAATCCCCCCGCTCCAGCCGATCGACCTGGATCCACGTTTCCTCGGAGTAGCCGCCCAGCTCCTGGTATAGTAAACAGGGATGAATTTCGACCAGCACGTAATCTGGCCGGATACCGCGCCGCAGTAGCCGGCGCAGCAAGATCAGCTCCTGCACCGGCCCATGACCGGTCATGGCGAAGTTGAACACCAAGGGCTTCTGTCCGTCGGGCGTTGTCGCGGAGACCATGCGGCACGGTGAAACACCGTTGGCCGAACGCGAACTGCCCAAGAGGAGCAGCAGCGGCGTCTGAGGAGCTTCCTCCAACCGTGCGCGCAAGCGGTCGAGCTTTCCGCCGAATTCGGCGTCGCGCAGAGCCGCCCCCGATCCGCTCAGGACGGCGTACAACGCCAGTTGGATCGCGACGAACGTCGCCAAGGCGCTGGCCAGCGTCGTCCTTGCCCGTCGCAAAATTCGATGTTTTTTCATCAACAACCCGCTTCAGAACTAGAATTGGCGCCCGAGCCCGATTCTGTAGGGAACGCCCTCCGTGGCGTTCCGTGTCCCGCGAGCCCGGATGATTCATGGTCCCGTAGCTGGCTTCGCAAGAAGTCAGGCCGTGGACGCGAGTTACGCCAGAATTCTTGCGAATTCTGCTACAGCACAGTGCGCGAGTTCCTCCCCGGACCATGAATAATCCGGGCGAGCCGACGTCTCCAGCCGCTTCACGGAACGCCACGGAGGGCGTTCCCTACCGATGCCGTTGCCGCGGCAATCCCCGCCTTGAAGCAAGTCGTTTTTCTTCATCGCGTCATCTGGGTTGGGCCGTGGAGCCTGGTTGTCGCGCGACGCTGGCCGCGGGACCGTCGCGCTTTGCCGTCAGCCAAGGACGCAAACGATCGCCGGCGAACATCGCCGAAAAACGGCCGGCCCCGTCGCGCAGCAGGTGCTGAGCATCGCCGAAATCGGAGTCGCCGCACCATTCACGGGCGTCGAAAAGGGGGACGCCATAGTCGCCGCACAGCGCATCGAGATACGCTTCGGCGCGCGCCTGCGTGCGCGTGGCGAACGTCCGGCGATACTCGCTCTCCTCGGGCATGATCAGCAGCGCCGCGTCGATCTGCGCGCGGCGGCAAACGTCGAGCATTTCCCGCAAAGCCCGATCGGGCACGTCGGAAACGGCGTAGTCGCGAATCGCCGACTCGTAGGCCGCCACCGTTTGCCGGCTGCGCTCCTGCCTGAGCGACTCGCCAGGTGGGTCGAAGGGATAGGGAACCCAGCCGAACGGGTCGGTTCGCGTCAAGCCCGCAATATCGGGGCGCGGCGGCTCGGTGACCCAGCGCGGCGCGGCCCGAGTGAGCAAAACGTAGCGATACCAATGGCAGGGCGCCAGCCGCAAACGCAGCCACTCGGCGTACAACCGGATGGGCCTGGCCGCGAAACGGCGCAGGATGGCCAGGTCACGCGCATCGCATCGCTCAACGACCGGCGCCAGCACCGCCTCGAGGTCGGGAACGTCGTGCAACAGCGGCGGGTGTACCTCGATCAACACAGTCGCGGGACGGATGCCCTCGCCCAGCAGGCGGTTAAGAAACACCAGTTCGTACAACGGACCTCCACCGAGCACACCGAAGTTGAACAGCAGCGGCTCAGTCTCTCCCACCGTCACGCCGGACATGGCCGCCGGCCGCAGTCCATACGCCGTCCGCGACGTGCCTAACGCCAAGACCAACGGCTGGTCGGGGTGCTCGGCGATTCTCGCCCGCAACAACGACAATTTCCGGCCGTATTCCGAGTCGCGTAGCCCCGACTCCCAATGGTCGATGATCCGCGAAACGAAAAGCTGCAAGCCGGCGAACGCCACCAAGGCCCAAACGAGCGCGGCGCGGCCGCGGCGGCGCGTGCGCCGGCCGGAGCCTGGTCTCGATCGTGCGTCGTGGTGGCTGCTTGGGATCATCGGTTGCTCTGCGCCCCGGAATGGGATGGTTTCCGCTCGGCCAACCGTTCGGCGCGGTTTTCACGGCCTGCTGGAATCGAGTCGTGGCTTAGCCAGGGTTCCACGGCGTCGTGCTCGAAGCGCGCGGTGAACGAATCGGCCCCCTCCGGCAGCAGGTGCTGGCCGTCGAAGAACTGGCGGTCGGCACACCAGGCGCTGGCGTCGAACAACGCGACGCCGTACTCTCGCCTGAGTTCGGCCAGGTAGCCGTCGAGCCGGGTGCGAGCCTCGAGTGGGTATCGCTCGCGGAAGAGGCTCCCCTCGGGCATCAGGAACAAGGCGGTCTCGATCCGCTCGCGGCGGCAGAGACCCAGTGTTTCGGCCAGCGCCCGGCGCGGGCCCTCGGTCACCTGGAAATCGTCGAGCATGGGCGCGTAAAGCCCGACGGTTTTGGTCGTCACCCGCCGTCGCTCTTCTTCGTCGCTCGCGCGGAATGGGAACCTCGCCCATCCGTCGGCGGCCGTGTCGCGTAGAAAGGTCTCGTCGCGAGACCGCGATTCGGCGTCGGGCCAGCGCGGGGCGAAGCGCCGCAAGATCGCCACGCGATGCGTGTGCCATGGCGCCAACGACGTGGGCAGCCATTTCACCCAAAGCTTGCACGGTTCAAAAGCGCAGCGGGCCAGCACGCGCACGTCGCGCCAATCCAGCCGCCGCACGTCCACGTTCTTCGTTTCGCACCAGTCGGGCGTCTGGTGCAAGAGGGGCGGATGGATTTCGATCAACAGCCGTCGGGGACGAATACCCGCGTCCAGCAGCCGGCGCAGGTACATCAATTCTTGTAGCGGGCCGGTGCCCGTGATACCAAAATTGAACTGCCACGCCGGCCCCCTCGTCGCCTCTTCCACCGATGCGGCGGGGCGGAAGCCGAAGGCGGTGCGCGACGTGCCCAACACCAACAAGAGCGGACGATCGCCATGCGCCGCTTGGGCGGCCCGCAGCAATGCCAGCTTCCGGCCGTACTCCGCATCGCGAAGTTCCGGCGCCCAGCGGTCGATGGCCTGCCCAAGGCCGACTTGCAGCGCCGCGAACATCACGAGCCAAGTGGCGAGCACGGCGCGTCCACGCATCGCCGGTGTACGGGTAGCCATACGCCTTTTTCACCAACGTATCCGAAACGCGATTCAGAACTGAAAATAGATGAACGCCTTTCCCGAATCGGGCGCCAGCAACAGGGCCAAGGTCAGCACCATCGCATAGCTCACGCCGAGCACCGGCGCGGGCATCCGGAGGGCGACTTTTCGCCATAGGCCCGACGTCGCCGCCACATGCGCCGCGAATACGACCAGCGCCAGCACGATCAGGCTCTGTTTGTGCAGGGGAGGGCCCATGCCCGGCTGTCCAGTGAACATGCGATGGAACATCTCCGCCGCCCCCGTGAACGTCGTGGCCCGGAAGAAGATCCAAGCCAACGAAACGCTGAGAAACGTCATGGCGATCCGCGCCGCGCCGCCGGGGAACGTGTCCAGCATCGCCTTGAGCCGCGGCCGGATGTGGCAGAATTCGCGGAATGCGCGGTGCGCGATCAAAAGCGTTCCGTGCAGCACTCCCCACACCACGAAGGTCCAGTTCGCCCCGTGCCACAGCCCGCCCAACGTCATCGTAATCATCAGGTTGCGAGTGGTCTGCCACTCCGTCCCGCGGCTGCCACCCAGCGGGATGAACAGGTAATCGCGCAGCCAACTCGACAGCGAAATATGCCAGCGCCGCCAGAACTCGGAGATGTTGGACGACGCGTAGGGCATATCGAAGTTCTTTGCCAGTTTGTAGCCCAGCAGGTGCGCCGAGCCGAGAGCCATGTCGGTGTAGCCGGAGAAATCGCAATAGATTTGCAAGGCGTACGCCAGCACCGCCAACCAGGCGGCCGACGTGCGGTACTGTTCCGGGTTGGCGAAGACCGGATCGGCGAACATCGCCATCCGGTCGGCGATGGCCAGCTTCTTGAACAGGCCCAGCAGGAAGAACTGCGCGCCGAGCTGCATGCGTGCCCAGTCCCAGTGCTTGGCCCGGCGGATCTGCGGCAGGAAGTCGCGCGCACGCACGATCGGACCGGCCACCAGGTGCGGAAAGAACGTGATGAAGAGCATGAAGTGCGCCAGGTTACGCTCCGCCCGCGCCTGCCGCCGGTAGACGTCGACCGCGTAGTTGATCGCCTCGAATGTATAAAACGAAATGCCGATCGGCAGAATCACTTTCAACAACGGTAGCGAGGTCGTCGAGCCGGCCGCATGCATGGCCGTTTCGAGCGACTGCAAAAAGAAGTTGGCGTACTTGAAGTAGCAGAGCAGGCCCAGGTTGGCGATCACCGTGACGCTCAACAGCAGCTTGCGCCGCCGTGGGTCGTCGCTCGAGTCGATGCCGCGCGCCACGAAGTAGTCGATCGTGGTCGAGACGCCGATGATCAAGGCCAGCCATTGGTTCCAACTGGCGTAAAAGTAAAAACTGGCCGCCAGCAACAGGTAAACCCGCGCTTGCCGCCAGGGCATCGACCAATAGGCGACGAACACCAGCGTGAAGAAAAGCAGGAACTGTTCGGAGCAAAAGAGCATGGGAGGTTTCCTTACCTGCCGGGCCTGCGAAGGGAGATTGGGGGCCGCGGAGTATACCGGATGAGCGGGGACGATCAAGGCCGATCTTGGCCTTGAAGCGAATCGTTGAAAATTCTCAAGAATACTCACCGTTCATGACGATAACACGCCGCGCGCTCATTGGGGTCACCTTTTCGCTCGCCGTGTCGCGGTTCCCATGCGACGTCATGATCTAACGCGGCACTCGCGACGAGCCTTGGCATGGGCGCTGTCGGCGTTCGTCACGGCGCAGTTGCTGCTGACCTGGGCTCTGGAAAACGGGCCGCCTGAGCTGCGCGATCCCGAATACGGCCGCAAGCTGGCGCTCTTGCGTCAAAGGCTGGCGGAAAGCCGGCCCGGACGGCCGCTGGTGCTTTTCTTGGGCAGTTCGCGGGTGGGAGTCGGCGTTCGTCCCTCGCTGGTCATGGACCCCTCGAACACATCGCCGAATGCGCCGCTGGTGTTCAATTTCGCGATCTGCCGCGCGGGTCCGGTCATGGAGTTGCTGTGCCTGCGGCGATTGCTCGACGAGGGTATCCGGCCCGATCTGCTGCTCATCGAAGTCTGGTCGCCGCTGATGCACGATCGTGGACAATTAGAGGCGGATTCGATCGCGACACGTCGATTGTCGTTCAGCGATCTGGCCCGTCTGAGCCGGTATCATCGCGACCGGCGGTCCCTGTTCCTGAGTTGGTTGGGCGAGCGGCTCGTTCCCACGTCGACGTACGCGACGGAGTGGCTTCGTCGGTCGGCGCCTTGGTTGCTGGGCGACCGTCGCCAAGCCGATCTGGACTGGTGGGGTTTGGACGCCTGGGGCTGGCTCGACATCCCGGCGTTTGAATCGTTGGGACCACTTCCCCTATGGCGCCGGCGTACGGAGAGCGTCCATCGCGCCTATGCCGGCGCGCTGACGGGGCCGTTGGCGCTGCGTGCCGACGAGGACAGGCCTCTGCACGAGCTGCTGGCGTTGTGCCGCGAGCGTAGGATCCGCGCGGCGCTCCTGCTGATGCCCGACGAGTTTCTCGCGCAGTACCATCCGGCCGTGCGTGAAGGCTTCGAGACCTACCTCGACGAGCTTGGCCGACGCTACGACGCTCCCGTCCTGGACATGCGAACCTGGGTCGAGAGCGACGGTTTCTACGATGGCGTTCACCTGACCCATGCCGTCGCCGACGAATTTTCCGCTCGCTTGCGGGCCTGGAATCTGCCGCAAATTGGGGGCACGAAAGCCGTGGCTCGTGAGGCGGTCTCTGCGCCCCGACGTTGATCAAGGCCGGATTGACGCGGGCGGGCGGTTTACCTATCGTACCGCGGCTATTTTTTCAACGACCCGCTTCAAGGATTGGATGGGAAGGCGAGACCGACTCTGTAGGGAACGCCCTCCGTGGCGTTCCGCGTTCTTCCAGAAGACGTCGCAACCGCTTCACGGAACGCCACGGAGGGCGTTCCCTACAGAACCCAATGCGACGATCCTAGCCTTGAAGCGAGCCATTGATTTCCCGTTTTCGTAGAATTTGATCGAAGCCCTATGGAACCCCCTTTGCGCCTTGATGCCGCGCCGGTCCCTGGGGCGTCGCGAACTCTCGTGGTCAGTTCATTCGCCTCAGGCGACGCGGCGGACACCAAACTGGGCGGCTACGGTTATTCCTACGACTTCGTGCGGCGCGCCTTCCAGCCGCTCTTGGAGCGCTGGGCCGAGGTCGTGACGGTGGGGCTGCCCGAAAGCCGGCTCGACTTCGCCATCCGCCGAGCCCGCCAGGGCGGACGCGAGGCGATCGCGCTCAGCTTTCGGCCGTTGTCCGATGTCTACCTCACACGCTGGGCGCCCAACGTGGTCTTCCCCTTCTGGGAGTTCCCCGACGTTCCTGGTTGCGACTACAAACAGAATCCGCGCCGGAATGGGGTCCGCATCGCGAACCACGCCTCGTTGATCCTGACCGCCGGCGAATTCACCGCCGCCGCGCTGGCGCGCGCCGATGTACGGACGCCGGTGCGCGTGGTGCCCGTGCCCATCGACGACGGCTATTTTCGCGTGCCCGCTTGGGAGCCGGCCGCCGTCACCGTGCTCGATTGCGATGCTTACGTCTTCACGCGGCCCGAAGTGCCGCCGCTGGAGGCCACCCACCATGAGTTTCGTCCCGGAGTCGACACGCCTGCGTTCCGGTTGAAGACGCGCCTCAAGGCCATGCTGCGCCGCGCGTGGATCGCGGGCGTCAAGCCGCTCTTGCCGCCAAGGCTGGCCAAGGCGCTGGTCATGGCCAAGAACGCCGGCCTCCGTGCTTGGCGCGAGGGCGAAACCCAACTACCCGAGCCGGTCAAGCGCCTGGAACTGTCCGGCGTGGTTTATACCACGATCTTCAACCCCGACGACCTGCGTAAGAACTGGCGGGACTTGCTGACGGCGTTTCTGCTGGCCCTGGCCGACCGCGACGACGCGACGCTGGTCGTGAAACTGGTCACCAGCCACGCTCCGCCGGTACGCGACGTGCTGGCGTACTATCATCAGCTTGGGCTGTCGCATCGCTGCCGCGTCGTCTTCGTCAACGATTATCTGAGTGATCAGGCGATGCGCGATCTCGCGCGGGCCAGCGCCTTTTACCTCAATGCCTCGCGGGCCGAAGGCGCTTGCCTGCCGTTGCAAGATTTTCTGGCCGCCGGCCGGCCCGCGATCGCGCCGTCGCATACCGCGATGGCCGACTACTTCGACGACCGGCTTGGCTTCGTGGTCGATTCGCACCCCGAGCCCTGCCCCTGGCCGGCCGACGAATCGGGCCGACTGAACACATCCTGGCACCGCATCGTCTGGTCGTCGCTGCGCGACCAGATCGCCAAGAGCTACGCGGTGGCGACCTTTGATCGCGCCGGTTATCAAGCCCTGGCGGCGGCCGCGCGGCGCAAGATGACGGAGTGGGCCTCGGCCGAGGCGGTCTGGCCGCGCCTGGCCGCGGCCCTGTCAGCCTTGGGGAAGGCTACGGAGCCAAGCGACGGATGACAGTTCCAATCTACCTGGAGGTCTTTCCGCTCCTGGTGCCCAAGATGACGGGCATTGGCCGCTTCTCGGCGCGTCTGATCCAGGCGCTCAATCGGCTGGCGCCGTTGCGGCTGACGACGTTCATCGAGCCTCGCACGGCGCGCGTCCACCGCCTTGCGACCGATTTGGCCCGCGGCCAGGAGATTGCGCTGGAGCAGGGCGAGTTGAGCGAGGCGGGCGACGACCTCGCGCGCTGGGCTCGCGAGGTTTGTCGGCGGCCGAAGCGTGCCTACGACGCGACCGCGGCGCGCGGACGGACGGGCATTTATACCTGGGCCCGCCCCGACGATCGCCGTTTCGGCCGCGAAATCGGGATCTTTTACGACTTCACACCGCTGATCGTATCGCAAACGCACACGGCCGGGCTTTGCGAGTCGTTCCACCGCCAGGTCTTCGCCTCGCGGCACTGCCAGAAGATGCTGGCGATTTCGCACTCGACCCGTGCCGACGCCGCTTGGCTCAGCCCGGTGCCGGCCGATGATGTGGTAGTCGCCTACCCCGGCCCCAGCCAGTGCCTGGCGCGCCATGCTCACGCCGGATCGGTTGAGCGTCGGCGCAACGCGATCTTGATCGTCGGCACGCGCGAGCCTCGCAAAAACGGCGACTTTCTCGTCGATTGGTTCTTGCACAGCCGGCTTTTGCCCGGCGACGTCGAGCTCTGGTGGGCCGGACCCGAAGGCTGGCTTTGGGACGGACCGAAGCCCGACCGAAAAAACCCGCGGCTCAAGCGAATCAAATTCCTGGGCATGGTTTCCGACGCGCGGCTGTGCGAGCTTTACCAGCAGGCCACTTTCACGGTGTATCCTTCGCTTTACGAGGGTTTCGGGTTCCCCGTGCTCGACTCGTTGTTGCACGGCGCGCCGGTGCTGTGTAGTTACAACAGCTCGCTGGTCGAACTGGAATCGCCCGGCGTTTTCTACTTCGACCCCTGCGACGCGGCGACGCTCGATGACGCTTATCGCCAGCTCGCGGCCACCGGTCCATTGACCATCGACGGCGACGGGCCGCGCCGGCGGTTCTGTTGGGACACGTTGGCCCGCACCGTGCTCTCGTTGGCGGCGTAATGGGGGCGGCTAGCCCGTATTATTCATGGTCCAGGGGGGTACGAGCGCAGTCTGCGACCACACCAACTGGCCCAACAACCGACCACGGAAAAACGGGTGGGTTCGCGGCTGAGTGGCTAGCCGGAAAAACTGCTTCACCGTGCCAGGCAAGCTGGCAGGGGTCGTGGCGAAGGACGCGCCCCTGGTTCGATTGCCGGCCGCCGCTAGCCCGGATTATTCATGGTCCCGTAGCTGGCTTCGCAAGAAGTCAGGCCGTGGACGCGAGTTACGCCAGAATTCTTGCGAATTCTGCTACAGCACAGTGCGCGAGTTCCTCCCGGAACCAAGAATAATCCGGGCTAGGACGGCGGGGATTTGTCGCTTTCGTGCCGATCCCGAAGCTGTTGTGCCGCGTTTCTCCCCGCGTTCGCCTTTCCAAGCGTACGCGCGCACCCAGGCTCGCGATAACGCTGACAGCGTGACGTACGACGCGGAGGCGTCCGCACGATCCCCAGGTCGCGCGTGCCGGCGCAACTCGTGGTATCGGCAGGCTGGAAAGCCTGACCTATGGAGTGTGCCTACTACGTTGCCCTCATCCGTTCAAAAAATTTTGGCCGGTTTTCCGACCGTCTGCTCATTATCCATCTAGGTAAGGTGGGCGCCGCCCACCAGCGCGACTGAAACTGTGCCATGCGAAGGGAGCAAACGCCATGTCGAGTTCGAGCGCGGGAGACGAAGGGTTGAAGGGCGATGTCGCCCGGCGCGCGCGGTCGTTCCGCGTGGCCGGTAGCCTGTTGCGATCGTTGCGCGTCGCGCGCGGCTGGACCCAGGAACAAGCGGCGGAGCGGATCGGCCTGAGCGACCGGTTGATCCGCAAGGCCGAGGCCGGCGAGCCGATCGAGTTACAATCGATCACCATGCTGGCCCAGCTTTACAGCACGCCCGAGGCCCCGCTGGGTTCCAAGGAACTGCTGGCCGCGCCGCTTCGGGCGGATGGCGGCGAATCCGCGCAGGCGATTCAAACCGAGGCGATCGTATGCCGCTGGTTCGAGGAGTTCTGGAACCAACGTCGGCTCGACGTCATCGAGGAATTGGCGGCGTCCGATTGCGTGTTGCGCGCCGAGGGGGTGGAGTTTCGCGGGCATGCGGAGATCCGCCGCCGCGGCGAGGTCATTCAGGCCGCCTTCAGCGACGTCGAGTTCGTCGTCCAGCAAATGCTCTCGGCGGCCGACATGGTGATGTCGCGCTGGCGCATGGCGGCGACCCACGGCGGACCCTGGATGGGCGAGCCGGCCACCGGCGAGCGCGTCATCATGTACGGCGCGAGTTGGATTCGCCTCGAAGGCGGACTGTTGCGCGAAGGCTGGGACTACTGGGAGCCGCGGCAACCGTAGATTAGAGCCTATCCCAAAACCGCCTTGTGGTGCAGGCGTCCCGCCTGCCTGGCGGTTTTGGGAGGGGTTTCGGAATCGTTTTTTTTCGCGCAGCGCCGATGCTCGGAGCGCGATACGGATACAGAACAGGCATTCCGCCGCCGAAACGGCGGGGATTTGTCGCTTTCGTGCCGATCCCGAAGCTGTTGTGCTGCGTTTCTCCCCGCCTTCGCCTTTCCAAGCGTACTCGCGTTCAGTATGAACAGATGCAGAACCGCGTTTCGTAATCGCGCAACGCCTTACGGCGTAGTGGTTTGCGCCACGAACTGTTTTGGGGCGGTTAGAAAATGACCCTCGTAGCAAGGCCAGTCGTTGCGCGCCTTGCTTGCGCCGCGGGTTCGTGTCGCGGCGGGCCGCCGGGCAAAGTAGTAGGCACACTCCGTGTGCCGTAACCTTGGCGAATCGACGTCGCCCGACGGCATGGCGGAATTCAGGACGCTCCGTGTGCCGCAACCGCCGACGAATCGACGTCGCCCGGCGGAAAGCTACGGCACACGGAGTGTGCCTGCTACTTTGGGCCGTACTCCTGTCCTCCGCCTTCTGGCCCGTGGCTCCTGACTCCTTTGCCCGGCAGCAGATTCCCTTCACAGTTGAGCGAGTCGTTGGAATTCGTCGAGCGAACCGGCCTCGAAGGCCAGGTCAAGCCAACGATCCAACCGTTCCAGTTCGGTCGTGGCGCGGATCAACGCCTCCAGGTCGGCCGGCACTCCGTGGGCAAATCGCCGCCCCAGGACGTGCAACAGCGCGTCCGCCTTGCCTTTCGCCTCGCCCCTTTTGAATCCCAGTCGCTCGAAACTTGTGACGTAGGGCATGTTCTTCTCCTCCCCAAAACGGGTCATTTCTTCTTGCACTTGCTCCTCCATTTCCTCCGGCAGATCCATCATCCAATCCATCAGCCGCAATAGTTGGCGAATTTCGTCGCCAGTGAAGCCGCGTTCAAAGAGCCCTTTCAGAAGGCGTATTTTCCAACCCTTCCGCGCCTCCATATCTTGCCGGGTCTCCATCGTCTTCAAGTGGGCGGCGACGAACGGCGCGAACGGATTGGGGTCCGCTTCGAGCGCCGCCAGGTCGGCCCCGTAGTCCAGCAACTTCGCGACGGGAAACTCGAAGCCCAATTCGCAACCGCACAAGCTGTAGCCAAAGTGGTTTGGCCTCCAGGAGGGGTGTTCGTCGCCCAGGACGGCCAGGCTGACCACGGGCCGCCTGTGCCGATCGTAAAGCCGGCTGTGGTAGCCGTACATCCGTTCGGTGAATTCATCGTCGCGCTGGCTTTGGATTTCAACATGGATCAGCACCCACGCTTCCGCCCCGTCCTTGAGCCACACCTTGAACAGCTTATCGACGTAACGGCGGCCCACGGCGGCTTCGCGACCGATTTGTTGGAACTCCTTGTCGAGGGCCACGTACTCGCGTGACCAGTCGATGGCGGCATGCGCCTGCGGAAAAAAGAACTGTAGGAAAGCAGGGAAAAACTGCTCCAGGGCCTCTTTCCACGGGCTATCGAAGTCACTCATTCCGCCTCCTCCGGGTTCTCACTATTCAAGATACCAGATGGCGCGATGGAAATCGACCCACCGGCCTCCAGGTTGGCTGGCGCGTAAGAAAAGCAGCGCGACGGCGCGGTGCCTGCTCGCAATAGTGCGGCACGCCCACCAATCCGGCCAGCGACGTGGCTCCTCTGCCCCTGCCGCCTCCGGCGACCTGACGTCGCCCGGCGGAAAGCTACGGCACATGGAGTGTGCCTGCTACTTTGGGCCGTACTCCCGGCTCCTGACTCCTGGCGCCTGACTCCTTTGCCCCTTCCGTCCTCCATCCTCCCGCTTCCGCCCTCCAAAAAAATTCCTTATCTTTCCGGTATCGTTCCTATGCGATTGGCGAAAGCTCGCTATATTGGTAAGCGTTTCACGACGAAAACGGCCGCGTTCGCGGCCATCTGTTCGACGCTTGGGGGACCGCGACCATGACCTTGCGGAAGAAAAAGTTGCCTCGCCGTACCCGCGCACGCGGCTTGAATCGGCCCGAACTCGGCCGCTCGTCGCGGTTTGAACAACTCGAACTGCGACGCCTGCTCAGCATCACGCCGCCGCAGATGACAGCGCTGACGACGTTCGATCCGGGCAATGCCGCGCTGATCGGCGGCCTGAACGCCGTCGCGAACTGGGCCAACCAGCTCGATACCTACGGCGCCGTCGGCGCCGCCGTGCCCATCGCCAACCAGTCGGCGGGCCAGGCCCTCAATCTGCACGACCTGCTCGGCACGCAATTCGACGCCGCCGTGCAAAGCTACCTGACCAGTACGCCCGGCGCCACGGCCGATGGCCTGGCGGCCTTTCTCGCGAACAACCAGTGGGTGCTCCCCGAGGCCGGACTGACGCTGACCGATCACGGAAGCCCCGTGGCGACGATGCTCGGCAACGACCTGCTGATCGGCGTCGACCTGCAAGCCACGCGCACCGCGAACGTCCCGCTCGACCTCAATTCCGCCACCAGCGGCAGCCCGATCGGCTTCGACGCCGCCGCCCAGGGCGCCCTCTCGGCCACGTTCGATTTCAGCTTCTCGTTCGGCCTCGACCTGACGGCGTACCTCGAAGCCCAGTCGCTCCAACAGCAGTCGGGAAGCCAGCAGTCGGGAAGCCAGCAGTCGGGCGCGCAGCCGCTGGCGACGCCCGCTCTGGATCCCCGCTTCGTACTGAACGCCAACGGGAACGCCCTCACCGCCAATGCCGACTTCGCCCAAAGCCCAAAGGGCATCGTCGACAGCCAAGGCAACGCCATCACGGGGCACGTCGGCTTTCTGGGCGGTACGTTGTCGTCAACCGGCACCATCGCCGTCAACGACAACCTGACGCTCAATCTCCCCTCCGGCGACCTGCACAGCAGCGATTTCGCCACGCCTTCGCTGGGCGGGCGGCT
>DATKSN010000137.1:0-3181 GCA_035531595.1 Pirellulales bacterium
ATACAGGATTCGCCGGTAGTGAATGGCCCGCTGGTAACGGGGAAACGTGCGATAATCGCGGCAGGAGAATTCGTTCGATTGGTGGCACAGGTTCGGCGTGTAGCAGGAGTCGTGGTAGAGGTCGATCATGTAATGCTCGCGCAGTTGGGCGAGCAGGTTGGCCGAGTACTCGGCGATGCCCGACGGCTGCGGCAACAAGGGCGAGAAATAGGCCAACCGCGGCTTCGCCCGCTTCGGTACGCGCGAACTGCGGCGCGGCCGTCGCGGCGGCTTGCCGGCGGGCGGGACGCCCACATCACCACCGAGCGGCGGCGACAATCCCTCGAGCGCGGCGACGGCCAGGTCGGCGGTCGTCTCCCAGCGAAACCTGCCGGCCTGCGCGGGGCCGCGTTGCCGCAACGATTCGGCCAGTTGCCGGTCGACGAGCAGGCGTTCGAGCTTGGCGGCCAGATCATGGGGGTCGTCGACGTCGGCCAGCAGGCCGGCGTCTCCGACGACTTCAATCTGCGACGAGTTACGGCCGGCCAGAACCGGCGCGCCGCAGTGCAGCGCCTCGAGCAAGGGAAAGCCGAAGCCTTCGTAACGGGACACGAACGCGAACGCCGCGCATCGTTGGTACAGCAGCCGCGTCATTTCGTCAGGCAAGTAATGGGTCAACAGCAACCGGTCGGCGACGCCGAGGCGCTGAGCCGCCTCGCGGATCTCGCGTTCGTTTTCGGCGGCGAAATGGCAGGTAATCACCAACTGGTGCGTTTCGCGCAACCGCGCCGGCAACAGGCCGAAGGCCGCCAGCAAGCCCTTGTGGTTCTTGCGCTCGTCATCGCCGGAAAGGTAAAATACGAAGGGGCAGGTGATGCCCAACTCACGCAGCCGCTCGGTTGTCGCGGCGTCGGGCACGGCACGCCGGTCGGGGACAAAGAAGTCCGCATCGCCGGCCGCGCCGATGGTGGCCACGCGATCGGGAGGGAGACCCAGCAATCGCAAGCAATCGGCCCGGGTCCATTCTGAATTCGTCAAGAAAAGATCGTATTGACGCAGCGTTCGAATGGCCCAATTGTAAGCCCATGAGACACGGTCAGACCGCAGGTACTGCTCATAGTACACGGCCGGGATCAGATCATGAATCACGACCGCCATTTTCGGTCCGTCCAGCGGCTTCGGCGGTGGCAAAAAGTCCCCGTAGTATTCGACCGCGCTGGGAACGAGGTAGACGTCGAGCCGGTCGGGATCCTCCATGAGCAGCCGGCAGGCCGTGTCGCGCAGCGTGGGGTCGCCGGGGATCGGGGCGATCGCGCGGATCGTGGCCCGTCCCGGCCAGGTGTCGTCGAGTCCCATCAACGCGGGATGGTGATAGAGGAAGTACTCGTGCTGGGGGTGGCGGACGAGAAGGTTCGAGACCAATCCGCGCACGTAGCGGCCGATCCCGCGCTTTCTGCTGCTGGGAGATTGGTTGCCCAACATGTCGATGCCGATTCGCACGCTTCAGTCCCTGTTGTGCTCCACCAATTGAGTTGGTGGGCGGTGCCCACCCTACGGATGAATCCGATCTGTCGCCGCCAGCCGACCCAGGGCCGTCAGGCGGCCTCGCGGCGGGGGAACGACAAGATGCTCGCCTCGCCGCCCACGTCCCCACCATCGCCTCCCACGGCGCTGGTTCCCGCCGAGCCCCCGCGGGTATGCACCGCCGCGACTTCATCCATCGAAATCTCATCGACCAGGCCCTGCAACCTCGCCAACTCACGCAACACGGAGTCGAGACAGATTTCAACCGAGCGCAGGCCGCTTGCCAGTTCGTGCTGGTGCTCCGCCGCGCCGTCGGCGATCTGTTCCGACAGTCGCCCCGCGTGCGCCGTCAACGCCAGTTCGAGGCGCTCGTCGAGGCGCCGGATGGCGCGGTCGCGCACCGTGTCGGTCATGCGCCAAAACAGGCGGAAGGGAAACAACGCCAATCGCTTCACGAGGTTTGTCATGGGATATTATACTCCACGCGGTCATTGGTCATTGGTCATTGGTTCCATCAGGCCGCCCTCGCGCCGACGGCCGCCTGGCAGGCCTGCTCGATGACCTCGGCGTACCGCCGAGCCACGACGCGCCAATCGCGGCTGCCTCGGATGAATTCCAGCGCCCGCTTTCCGACCCGGCGGCGCAACGGCGCGTCGCGGGCCAACGTCCGCATCGTCGACGCGAGCCGCGCCGCGAAATCGGCGTCCCACGCGACCTTGCAGACGACATCGTCGGGATAACTCGAGAACGTATCGACGTCGCTGACGACCGTCGCCGCGCCCGCGGCCATGAGCAGTTGCAAGGTGCCCGACGTCTCGCCGTTGGTGGGCGGCCGGCGAAGGTTGATTCCCACGTCGGTGATCGCCACCAGGTCGAGCAGCGATTGGGTCGTCACATGTCCCAGGAAACGGATACGGTTCGACAGCCCCAGCGATTCGACCTTGGCGCAAGCCGCCCCCTCGGCCAGGTTCCGTCCGACGAAGAGCAACAGCGCGCTCGGGTGTTCGGCGGCCAACTCGGCGAAGGCGTCGATCGCCTCCAGATTGCACTTGGTCGGACTGAGAATCCCGAAACAGCCGAAAATCAAAGCGTCGGGCGGCAGGCCAAAGGTCGACCGCGTCGCGCGCCGCATGTCGTGCGAAACCTCGGGCGGCGATACTCCATGAGGAACGACGTGAATGCGGCCGCGGTAATCGGGATGCAGCCGTCGGATGGTCGTCTCGTTCCAGGGGTCGTGAACGGTGACGACCGGCGCGGCGTCGAGCAGCCGCCGGTTGCACATGATGCCGCGCCGCACGCAAGCGGCGGACAGTCCGCCCGGCTCGTGTTCCCACTCGGCCGGCGACGCTTGGTACTCGGCCGCCAAGGCCGAGTCGCTGGCCATCAACTCACGCGGGAAATGATCGGCCGGCGCGCCGGGGCGCTGCGCGTACCATCCGTGAAAACTGGCGAGGAACAGGTCGTGCAGCGCCACCACGCCGGGAAATCGCAATAAAGTGTCGTAGATGTAGCCGTGGTACTCGGAATTGCCCATCTGATACAGGATTCGCCGGTAGTGAATGGCCCGCTGGTAACGGGGAAACGTGCGATAATCGCGGCAGGAGAATTCGTTCGATTGGTGGCACAGGTTCGGCGTGTAGCAGGAGTCGTGGTAGAGGTCGATCATGTAATGCTCGCG